>JAFYBQ010000029.1 GCA_017540085.1 Synergistaceae bacterium
AAAATACACAGGAGGTAAGCATAATGGAAGAAGCTAGACAGGAAAAACTCAAGATTAGCAACGACTTGCTCGATGCCATGCTCGTAGGGGTCAAAACTCAAGACGATTTATGGGGCAAAGAGGGCATCATCACTCAGATAAACAAGGCTCTGTTAGAACGAATCCTTAACGCCGAGATGGATTTCCACCTCAATAACACAGACGAAGGACGCGCAGCGGGCAACACAAGGAACGGATACGGCAAGAAAGACACTTTCGGGAAACGGTCTGCGTATCTCTCATAGAAGTGACTTAATGCTTTTGACCAGTTGCTTATCGGCATTGTCCACTTCTGGGATGCTTTTTCTATCGTTACCCATTTTCCGCGCCCTTCCAAACGTGAAATTATCGGCAACATGAAATCCTCCCCGCTCCATCGGCAAAGGACTTCCGGCGTTTTTGCGTTCGTGATCACTATCGTCTGTAAATTCTCACTGTCGCGGTAAATTTATAATTTTATTTTTATCCCATTTGAGTTATCTACCATCCCTTTCCTAAAATCAGTGGCATGTTAGCGTAAGGATTAAGGAAAAGTACCCCATCTTCGCTGGGATATATGTTACAGACAGGAACAGGAGAAAGTGTTTCGGAGAAGCGATTAGTAATCAGGAATCATGACATTGTATATAATTTACAGCAAAGGGCAGGAGTTTGGTATTCGGTTAAGCACATTGAAGGCAGTACAGCCTATCTTCATCAGATAACCCCGCGGCTTAACTATTACAAGGCAAAAAAAATTTCCCCCGCCGTTATGACAGGGGAAAATCTTTCTGCTAGGCTTCTGTGAACTTCCTGCGCTCTTTGATTCTCGCGGCCTTCCCGCTGAGTTTCCGCAGGTAGTACAGCTTAGCGCGTCTGACTTTTCCTTTGCGCTGTACTTCCACTTTGTCGATTGACGGGCAGTGTACCGGGAATATCCTCTCAACGCCGACACCGTTCGATATTTTCCTGACCGTGAATGTCTCATCGAGGCCGCCGTGCTGCTTTGCTATGACGATACCCTCAAAGACCTGTATGCGCTCTCTTGTGCCTTCTTTGATTTTTACATGCACCCTCAGAGTATCACCCGGCCTGAAATCAGGCAGAGGCTCGGCTCTGTAGTATTTCTTCTGCACTAATTCTACTGCGTTCAACTCTGTAATTCCTCCTTCTTTTAACGTTTGCCCAAAAACCTGTCTAACGCTGTTCCGACTCTCACGTTCAGCGGCAAATCTGCTCCCTCAGCGAAAAGATACCCCGAAATCCCGCCGATGTCATCGGGAAATTCATCATCCTGCGCGAATATGAACAGTATATTTCCGTCATGCTCCAAGCATCTGCGCTTCACCTCAAGGCTGTGAAGAGAATTTTTCCTCGCGCCCTCCGAAACTTTCACCGCAAGCGTATCACCGTCAACAATTTTCTTCACACTGCCGATGATTTTCGCGCCCGGGTACATTTCCTTCATGGCCGCCCGTAACTCTCTGCTTTCTGCGGATATGTACGGCCTTCCCGCAACGTATGCCCGGCAGATCTCAGCAAGCCCCGAAAGATTCACGCCCTCATTTTTCACGGTTACTGCTACATTCACGCCCGAAAGATATTCCCTCACCGATGCCCGCGAAACTAAATCCGGCCTTCTCGTCAATGTCCGCCTGACTGCCTCGCGCCGCCTCCGCCGGGATATTTCTCCCGCGTTCCCTCCCGTCAAAACTTCAGGAACAGCAAGCCCCTCCCACATTGCCGGACGGGTGTAATTCGGGTTGTCAAGCATTCCGCGGTAAAATGAGTCCTCGATTACTGCCCTGCTTTTTCCCACAACACCAGGAACAAGCCGCGACATTGCGTCAGCTATAAGCATCGCCGGGATCTCTCCGCCCGTCAAAACACAGTCCCCTATGCTGATTTCTAGGTCAACATACCGTTCAACAAAGCGTTCGTCTATTCCCTCATAATGTCCGCAGATTATCGCTACATTGTCCTGAAGCGCGAGAGTCTCTATTATCTCCTGGCTGATTAACACCCCCTGCGGGGAAGGGTACACAACAAACGGCCTTTTTCCGCCTGATTCAGACGTTACGGAGTCTAATGCGTCCTTCAGCTGAGGAGCCGCCAATACCATCCCGCCCGAACCGAATGCGTAATCATCAATCTGTCTGTAATTTCCCCTGCCAAAATCACGCAGGTTAACCAGCTTAACGCCGACAAGCCCTCCTGAAACAGCACGGCCCGGAATACTTGTATGTAGAAATTCCGCGAATAGCTCCGGGAATGCCGTCAATATGCTTACGTTAATGGCTAGTCCTCGATGATGTCAACATCAACCCTCTCTCCGGCCTTGACTGCTGCCGCTTTGGCCAACAGCCGGATAGCGTTGATCGTTGCACCCCTCTTCCCGATTACGCGCCCCACGTCCTCATGGGCAACCCGGATGAGGATTTTGCTTCCGCCGTCTTCCTCGCCGTTCTCTACTTCAACTGAGTCAGGCTGTGTAACAAGGTGTTTGACGATAAACTCTACAAGCTCTTTGTAATTGACCATTAAAGTGGCACCTCCTGTTTTATTCGCGGTCTACGATGAAATTATTTTTTTGATGCTGTTTCCTGCTGAAAGAAAGCCTGCTGTTTATGCTTCCTTTGTCTTGAACTTCTCCCAGATTCCCTGCTTCTTTAAAAGCCCGCGCGCCGTGTCTGAAGGCAATGCGCCGTTCTTCAGCCAGTATAGAGCACGCTCCTCGTTGATATTCACTGTGGCCGGGTCTGTCATCGGGTTGTATGTTCCGATAAGCTCGATGAATTTTCCGTCCCTCGGTGAACGCTCATCTGCTACAACAAGCCTGTAAAAGGGAGCTTTCTTTCTGCCCTGACGCGACAAACGAATCTTTACCGCCATTCTTGTTTTCGCACCTCCTGTAGTTTTACGCTGTATTATCTTCCGAAACCGAACAACGATTTCAGCCGTCTGCTTCCCCCTGAGCCGGTGAATGACTTGAACATTTTTCTCATCTGCTCATACTGGGCAAGCAGCTGGTTCACGCTTTGGACTGAAGTCCCGGAACCCTGTGCAATTCTCCGCCGTCTTGAGCCTTTTATTATTCTCGGATTGCGTCTCTCTTCGCGGGTCATTGACTGGATTATTGCCTTGCTGCGCCTCAATGCTGATTCGTCAGCGTCCTCAGCCCGTAAACCTTTTATCTTGTCCATCCCCGGAATCATGCCCATGACCTTTTGAAGTGGCCCCATCTTTTCGAGTGCCTCAAACTGTTTCAATAACATTTCTAGGTCAAAAGACTTTGCGATTTTTCCGGGGGACTTGATTTCTGTATCTGCTATTCCTGCCGCCCTGACTTTTTCCGCCAAGCCCTGAATGTCGCCCATTCCCATAATGCGCCCGGCCATTCTCTCAGGGCTGAACACCTCTAGAGCGTCCGTGTTCTCGCCGACACCCGCGAATTTCACCGGGATTCCTGTTACTGCTCTGACAGACAGCGCGCTTCCTCCGCGTGCATCGCCGTCAAGTTTTGTGAGAATGAGTCCCGTCAGCGACAATAATTCGTGGAATGCCTTTGCCGCGTTCACTGCCTCCTGCCCTGTCATAGCGTCGACAACAAGAATCTTCTCATGAGGCGGGAGAATGTCAGCAATGCTCTTCAGCTCCGTCATCAATTCGTCATCAATGTGAAGCCTTCCGGCTGTGTCGAGGATTATAACGTCATTCATGTGGCCTTCCGCGTATTTCACCGCGCCCCGAACAACCGCGAGAACGTCAGGCGAGTTTTCCATACCCCTCTTCCGCTCGCGCTCCTTCCCCCCTAACGTAGGGGGGACAACAGGGGGGTTAGGCCCGAAAAACGCGACTTTAGCCCCTTCAGCGAGGACTCTCAGCTGCTCGACAGCAGCGGGGCGGCGCAAATCACACGCCACAACAAGCGGATTATGCGAACCCTTCAGGAGCCGGGCAAGTTTGACGGTGCTTGTAGTTTTCCCCGAACCCTGAAGGCCGACCATCAATATTACTGTGGGCGGTTTGGGCGAAATTATGAGGGGGGCAGGCTTTCCCATGAGCGATATTAATTCCTCGTAGACAATTGCCGAGATTCGCTCACTGGGTGTGATTGACTGCAGCACTTCCGCGCCGGAAGCCCTTTCACGTATGCGGGCTATGAAGTCTTTTGCCGTCCTGAAATCAACATCAGCCTCAAGCAATGACCGCCTGAGTTCCCTCATGGCCGCGTCAATGTCTTCCGGGGACAGTTTTCCTTTCCCGCCAAGTTTTGAGAATAAGGCCGATAATTTTTCCTTCAGAGCGTCAAACATGATTGATTTTCCTCCTTCGCCCCTGACTTTACGCGCAGTGCTTCATTCTCCGACTCAAGCTCCCGTATTTTTTCCTCAAGATGACGGGTATTAGCCGCAAAATGTAAATCACGCTCAAGGCCGTCAAGTTTTCCCATGACATTCCGCGCAAGTGTATACACTGCCTGCCTGCTGATTCCGAGTACGTCGGCCGCCTCCGATAATGTCAGGTCAGAAAAGCATAATGTCTCGTAAACTTTCCTCTGTCTTTCTGTCAGCAATGGTGAATAGAAATCGTACAGCAAATTGAAATGTACCCTGCGTTTCAGTATGTCATTGTCGTCCTTTGCGCTGTCAGTCATGATGAGGATTATATCAACCTGTTTCAGGCTGTCAAGTGTTTTTGCTTTACAGAAATCAATCATGTGAACTACTCCGCCTATAGAGGCTGGAGCTTCCTAATTCTACGAGGCTGCAACACAAATCTTGCGACTCATGTTGTCTTACGTCCTCTCCAAAGGCGTGGATTCCCTGCGTCCCACAGGTATTTTTCTTCGCAAGCAATATCATATTTCGCGCCGCGTGAATGTCTCGGTCTTCTCTATATCCGCAGGAACATTCATATACCCTGTCTGCTAACGTTATATCTTTCTTGAGTTTCCCACATACTGGGCAATATTTCGTGGTTGGCTCTCTTGAGGACAGCACTGTTACCCGCTCATTATTCATCAGTTTTGCTTTCACTAGTCCTAATACTGAGTGTTGCACTGTCCTTCCGAACATGCCTTTATGCCATCCGGAAAGATTTTTATCCTGCATATATACATGTTCATGCTCTAACAGCTTATGCACGATTTTATTCGCTGTGTCTTTTTTACGGCTCGTTAATTTCTGATATGCTTTCTGTAACAATTTCCTAGCTTTGTCCGACCCTGGAACGGGTGCGCCCGCGCAATTGTTTGAACCCTTCTTACGCCGAGCTATTAAACGCTGGCACTTCTTTATCCGTTCACTTTCTCCAATCAGCACTTTATATTTTTCCCCGTCAGATGTCGTTATTGTCGTTTTTATTCCCATATCTATCCCGATTTCAGACTTGTACTTTCTCTTTTCACCTCCTTTATTCTGGTAGGTCGTTATCACAAGATAATAGCCATCTGGCAAACTAAGTAAATTCGCATTCGCAAACTCTATATCAGGGATATTCCAGAACTGATTTGCTCCTTTTATACGTATGCGTTCCTTGAAGCCTTGAATACCGATATGACATTCATCATAGAACCTGTATGTTATTCTGTGTTGCTTGAGATTAATTGACACATAATCAGACTTGTAGCGCAAAGAACCTATCTTGCGCTTATGCTCACGAAGAGTTGCAAGAGCCTTCAAGCTGTCTTTCAAGCCTTGGATTACAGACTGTCTCATTTGCGATGAAATATATTGCAGTTCGTGTGTTACAGGCTGGCGGTCTTTGTCTAATCCATGCACTGTGAGAGTTTTGCTGTCGTAGTCGTTGATGTCAGGGTCATTCATGAAGGTTAGAGTATCGTTATAGAGCCATTTAGCTTCAACAAAAAGCATTTTGAGGCGAGTTTTCTGCTGTTCATTAAGGTGAGAGATGTCGATTTTCACGCGATAGACTCGGCAAACCTGAGACTTGCGCTTCTGTTTTGTCTGTTTGCTTTGCTCTTTTATTCGTTCATTTTTCGCTAATCTCTCATTTTCTGTCATGTGGATATTATATCCTAATGGCGCAATTCATCTCTCACCTAAAGAGGTTGGAGCCTTCTTGCGCGAAAAGGTAAAATTCATTCACGCAAAAATTTTTTGAGGAGGCATCAGCGAATGAAGCTGGCGAAATATTTTCTTGCGGTTTCTGTTACGGCGGTGATATGCGTTTTCGGAATGCGATGGCACTACACAGGGTCATTTATTCAGAGACAGAGAGCAGAGACCGACATACTCAATGATACGTACTACAAGATTCACATCAGTATCTACGAGAGAATGCCGAGCAGTGAAGGCGGGATTGTGTTTCTTGGAGACAGTATTACGGATTACGCTCCGTTCAGCGAGATATTTTTTTCCTCCGGCCTGCCCGTAATCAACAGGGGAATCGCTGGGGACAATACATCCGGAGCATTGGCGCGGGTCGATGAGGTAATCAGCCTGAAGCCGTCAAAGCTGTTTATACTTCTCGGCACGAATGATATTGTCTACAACATGACAGCGGAGAGGACAGCGGAAAATCTCACCGAGATAATACGCAGGGTGCAGAAAGAATCCCCGTCAACAAAAATTTACGTTCAGACTCTCATGCCGACAAACCCGGATTTGCACACTCAGAGGCCGAACAGCGAAATAAATTCCCGCAACGAGAAAATCATAGCCGTAGCGCGTGAGACAGGCTGCAATCTCATCGACACGAACAAGCACATGGCCGAGAACGGAATACTGCCGCGAAAATATACGGTTGACGGGCTTCACCTGAGCGGGGAAGGCGTTTTGAGGTGGATGGAAATTCTTGCGCCTCATGTGAAGGAGTAAGAGTCAGGGAGTCAGGAAAATCCCGCGCCTGAAATTTTGCGGTTCACTTGAAGAATTTTGACGTGGGATATTTTGCCCGGCCTGCGTTGATGGCCTTTACGAGATTCCTGCGTATGTCGTCCGGCTTTGTCATTCCGTCAATAGTTCCTGCGACAAAATGATTCCCGATGTATAACGCTCCCCGCTCAACGTGAATTTCATACGGGGCAAGCTCAAGCTGAAGATATTTGTCGAGAGACTCCCGGATTGACGGCATAAGGGCGCGGGACTCAGCAGACTTTTTCCCGATTACAGCAGGAAGGCCGTCAACAGTCAGCACAATGTCATTATCCCCCTCGCGTATATTAGTCCGGAGAAGCCCAAGCGAATATTTCCGCTCAATCGGGATTTTACGTTCATGAAGGATTTTGACGGCGGCGGCCAGTCGTTTGGGTGTCTCAGGGTGATTCAGGTATATTCCGTATTCTACAATAGGCTGCCTGTACTCCTCTGCCATGAAGTGTTCAAACAGCGTAATCATTCCCGTAGGCGAGTACCCCGACTGAATGAGCGCGTCAAGTCCGAGACGGTCAGCTTCCGCTTCAAGCTCAAGTGTATACGCGCTTGTTACGGCAATCTGTGCGACCTGTGCGAGAATAACCGGGGCGGCGGCTCCCCCTGAGAGTATCATTACGGCCAATGCTCCCAGCGTAACTTTGTCGGCATCAGCGGCCATCAGTAAAGAGTGCTTGCGGTCTGCGTGAATCATTTCATGAGCCATGACAGCAGCCAGTTCCGAGTCAGTCTTGAGAGCGTCAACAATTCCCGTTGTGAAAAATATAAATCCTCCCGGAATGCAGAAGGCGTTGAGCGCGTCAGTTTTCACAAGCCGTATTTCCCAGTCAAGACGGCGGGACATATGCGGCTCAAGTCTGCGTAATATCACCTCAAGTTTTGAGATTATTGCGGGGTCTGAGGTAAGCGGCCACTGCTCTTCTATCTGCTTCACGGCGCGGCGGCCTATTTCGACTTCTTTGGCTAAATCGGGGTCAGGCTCTGCGGAATATGATATAACTGGGGAAAATATAAGCGCAAATAACAGTATTAACTTCTTCATTCCGGCTAATAGTATCCCCCTCCCATTTTGGCATAGCTTGCGGCGGCGTTTTTTGCGTGGGCGCGTGATAACATCTGAGAGCGGAGACCTGCGGAATGTTTCTCAAGCTCCGAAATCGCGTCATCCTCAGCGCGTATTATGCTCCCGGCAATTTCGCGGCTTTCCTCAATCAGCGCGGGAAGCTCCGTGTCATCGGGGTACAATTCAAGCAGGCGCATTCCGAATCCCTCCGCCCCCTGAATATTTCCGCCAAGCCCGGACTCCTCAAGAATGTCGCGCCATCCGTCAGCAAGCAATTGAAGCTGTGAAATAATTTCGTCCTTCTGCGCGAGAATGTCGGACAATTCGTCCATATCACCATTAAGGACAATGGCTTCAAGTTCCCTCGAAATCATTGCCCTTAACGTTCGGCAGTATTTTATCTCGCGCTGAATGAGATCTTTTGCCTGCTCTAATATTTTATCCTGCGAGGGTGAATTTTCCGGCCTTTGCATTTTTCGCGGGTGCTGGGTTTACGTATGAGACTGCTGTCTTTGTCTCAGGCTTCTTCCCTTCAAGCTCATCCATTGCGCTCTGAAGGTCTTTGTCATCGGGATGTTCTTCCTGATACTTCTGAAGGAGCTGAATCAAAGCACTCTCCCATGTCTGTTTAAGCTCCTCAAGCATTCCGCGCACTGTCCTGATGTTGTCCGGCTCTTTCTTCATGTTCGCGTCAACAAGCCGCTGATACATATACTCGTAAAGCTGCATGAGCTTGTCTGCCATTTCCCCGCCGCGCTCTTTGTTCAGCGTAACCATAAGCTCGCGGATAACTTCCTGCGCCCGGATAATTTCCCTGTTGGCCGTGTCATAGTCGGGTGATTTGGCGGTCATTGCGTTCTCGGCTGTCCTGCACGCCTTTATTCCGATGTCGTAGGTGATGAGGAGCAGCTGTTCTTTCGTGGCGGTTGAAATCCTCGTTGCCTGATAGGTGTACTGTGCGTTATTGGTGGCTGCCATTGAAATTTTCCCCCTGAATTGTTTTATTGGATTCTGGACAAATTATCGGTGAGGAATCATATGACTTTTAGCACAGTCCGGGCTAAACGTCAAGATTCTTCACGTCCGCCGAATTTGCGATGATAAACTGCCGCCGGGGTTCTACCTTTTCGCCCATGAGAATGTCGAAATACTCATCAGCGAGGAAATTATCATCAAGCTGTACCTGCTTCAGGATTCTGTTTGCGGGATTCATTGTGGTATCCCATAATTGTTCGGGATTCATTTCGCCGAGTCCCTTGTATCGCTGTACGCTGACTTTTGACGGGTCAGACGCTCCGGCGGTGTGCCTGCGTAGTTCGCTGTCCGTGTAGCAGTAATGAACCTCTTTGCCGTACTGCACCCGGTAAAGCGGAGGCTGTGCCAGGTACAAATATCCCTGCGCTAAAAGCTCCGGCATATGTCGGTAAAAGAACGTAAGCAGCAATGTTGAAATGTGCGCTCCGTCAACATCGGCATCCGTCATGATGATTATTTTGTGGTAGCGTAGCTTCTCTGCGTCAAACTCATTCCCGATTCCGCAGCCGAGTGCCGTTATTATCGTCTGAATTTCGCGGTTGGCTAACATTCTGTCCATGTGGGCTTTCTCTACGTTGAGGATTTTCCCGCGCAGGGGCAATATCGCCTGAAATTTTCTGTCGCGTCCCTGTTTTGCGGATCCGCCTGCTGAGTCTCCCTCGACAATGTACAGCTCTGTGTTCTCGGCTTTCTTTGAGGAACAGTCAGCCAATTTTCCCGGAAGGCTCATTCCTGACATTGCGCCTTTGCGGACAAGCTCGCGGGCTTTCTTTGCGGCTTCACGTGCACGGCGGGCGCGTATGGCTTTCTCTGCAATCGGCCTGACGATTTCGGGGCGGTCTTCAAATGCTGAGATTAACCCCTCGTAAATGAATGAGTCGACAGCTCCGCGCACCTCGCTGTTTCCGAGCTTTGTTTTCGTCTGGCCCTCGAACTGAGGCTCCGAGAGTCTCACGGACAATACGCAGGTTAATCCCTCTTTGAGGTCATCGCCGGATAAATTCTCCTCCTTGTCGCGCAGAATCTTCCCTGCCCGGGCTAACTCGTTCAGGGCGCGAGTCATGGCCGACCTTAGTCCGGCAAGGTGAGTCCCGCCTTCTATCGTGTGAATCAAATTGGCGTATGTGTACATGTGTTCCTGATAGCCGTCGTTGTACTCAAAGCCGACATCAATCGCAATGTTGTCGCGCACTCCCGACAAAACTACAGGCTCAGGGAAAAGGGGAATCCTGTCGCGGTCAATGTATTTCACGAACGCGCCTATACCGCCCTTGAAGAAATATTCCCGCGTCTCGTTCGTGCGTTCGTCAAGCACAGAGATCTTCAGCCCCGGATTCAGGAAGGCCAGCTCCTTGAAGCGGCTCTTGAGGGTGTCAAGAGAGTGCTTCACTTCCTCGAATATTTCGCTGTCGGGACGGTAATCTATTCTCGTTCCGCGCCAGTTTGCCGGGACTCCCTCGGACAATTCTGTTACAGGGACTCCGCGCTCGAAACGCTGAGTCTTCTCTACGCCGTTGCGGGCAATAGTAACAACAAGCCATTCTGACAGGGCATTGACGACAGAGACTCCGACTCCGTGCAAGCCTCCTGAGACTTTGTACGCTCCCTCGCCGAATTTCCCGCCCGCGTGTAGCACCGTCAAAACGACTTCACTTGTTGGCCGCCCGTTGTAGGGGTGAGGGTCTGTAGGGATTCCGCGCCCGTTGTCCTGGACGGTAATGCTTTCGTCAGGGTGAATCGTTATGTCTATCTTGTCGCAGAACCCGGCCATGGCCTCGTCTACTGCGTTGTCTACAACTTCATACACAAGATGATGAAGGCCGCGCGATGATGTGTCGCCGATGTACATTCCCGGGCGTTTGCGAACCGCTTCGAGTCCTTCAAGTACTTTTATGCTTTCCGCTCCGTATTCCTGTGTCGGTGATGTGTTTGTGATTTCCATGTGTGAAAGTTTTAGCCTCCTGTTGAAGTTTCACGGGTGATTATAGCAGAATGAAACAGGGCGGAAATTCCTGCGGTCTAATCTTTCTTGTACGCTATAAGCTGATGGGATATTCTTTTGCCCGGCGGGGGAGGTGTCATATAGTCCCCGTAAAGACCTCTGAGCCATTCATCATAGCCTGCGGGAACTTTGTACATCTTGCCTTCAAATTCAAGCTCGGTGAGATTCTCAAGGAGTTCCCTTCTGCACACAAGGCAATGCCATCCGACAAAATCACCGACTCTTGCTGTTTTCTTGTCGGCATATCGCTTTGAGTTCTCAGCTATTTTCCTGATGTAATCAAACCTTGCGGACTTTGGCGGGAAAAAGTGTACTATCTTCCACGCAATCCGGCACGCCGCCACGCATATCCGTCTCTTAATGCTCATTATGCTCCACCTTGCCGGGAATATCCCCTCCCTTATGCATCTCACCGCCCTGATATATGCGATCCGCTTCCTGAACATGTCCCGCACTATTCTGTCATCATCGGGGGCATTGTCCATCACAAATATATCAACGTTCAATGCCATGCCCGTTATATTTGTGAGAGGCTCATCAACCACTGTTGTATTGTCAAAGACTTTCCCGAACGCAAACTCGCATTCCGGGTCATTCTCTATGCTGCGGAACTCGTAGCGGGGGTTATATCCGTTGAACTCGGCCATGAACCTGTCATAGTCCGGGCGGAGCATACCCAAGTCAATATCATCGTCCCAAGGAATATAGCCCTTGTGCCTAACCGCACCCAGCAGTGTCCCGCCGTTGAGCCAGCAATTTATTCCCCTTTCCGCGCAAAAATCCATAACAGTGTCAAGAATCTCAAGCTGTATTTTCCTAATCTCGTCAAGCGTAAGCCGCCTCACCGCACAAGCCTCCTCACATATTGATGTCCGCTATTCTATCACAGCCGGAAATAAATAATTATATCTGCCGTGTGATAATATTGACGCGGAATTTTCACGGGAGGGGTCATTCAATGTCAGAAGCAAAATGTATCACGCGAACGCGAGTCCGTTACGGCGAGACAGATAAAATGGGAGTAGCATATCACGCGCACTATCTGAACTGGTTCGAGATGGGAAGAAGCGACTTATGCAGGGAAAACGGGAAGAGCTTTGCGATATGGGAGTCTGAAGGCGTATTGCTGCCTGTAGTAGAGGCTCACTGTCGGTACAAGTCGCCGCTGTTCTACGAGGACGAAATTATGATTGAGACGACAATAACAAAGCTCACGAAAGTAAGCGTAACATTCTCATGCAGGGTTCTTCACGCCGACACGGGGAGAGTCGCCGCGGAAGGGTACACAAAGCACGCATTCACATCCCCGGACGGGAAATTACTGCGGAACGGGAATGCGCTGTATGAATGGCTGAAGGATTTTTCTGCGGACTGACGAAAATCCCCCCGGCTTTTGACCGAGGGGACATTGATATTCCTGCTCACTATCTCACAGGCTCTATGAGGCCGTAGCTGTTTTCCCCGCGCTTGTACACTACATTAATTTCCCCTGTCGCGGCATTCTGGAACACGTAGAACTCATGCCCGACAAGCTCCATCTGCATAACGGCTTCTGCGGCTTCCATCGGGTGAACTTCTACCTTCTTCACCTTGTCGATAGCCGGAGCGTTTGTGTCTTCTTCCTCGTCAACGCTGAACGTGAAATCCTCGCCCGCTCCAAGCTGCGCCCTGTCTTTGAGGTAGGAATTGTACTTCTTTATTCTCCGCTCAAGATTCTTCAATGACTGGTCGAAAGCCTTGCGGGGTTCTAATGCGTCCTCTTCTGCCCTGAGAATTACACCGTTTGCATTGGCTGTAGTCTCAACGTTGAAGCTGCCTTTGTGGTGCGTGATTACTATCTGGCAGTTCATGATACGGCGGAAGAATTTTTCCAGCTTGGATATTTTCTTCTCCATGTAGTCCCTGAGCTTGTCATCAATTTCGCACCCGCGCTGCACAAAACGAATGTCCATTCTTGTGGCACCTCCTGAAAAGTTATTGCTGAATTGTATTTATTATATTACATTTCCTCACTCCATGCCCGATGAAATTACCGCTTCAAGCTCCCCCGCCGGAACATTCACCGCCGCGCACCCGCCAATTTCAGCAGGAACAACTAAATCAAAGCCGCTCCCCGGAATTTTGCGCCCGCTCAATAACGCCTGTGATATTTCGCCCGCCGTGAAACTCCTGCATTCTGACGGAAGATTGTTCCGCGTGAGGGCGTTAATGATTCTTGCTGACGTGTTTTCGCCGCACCAGCCCTGCTTGACGGATGCCCGCGCCGTTATCCCTATGCCCTGAGACAATGCGAGGCCGTGATGAATCCCGTAGCCGCTGAGACTTTCTATCGCGTTCCCAAGAGCATAGCCGAGACATTTCGACTTCATTTCACGCGTAAGGCCAGCCCGGTATTTTATGCAGCCTTCTATGATTTTCTCTATACTGTCCCGGACGTTTCCCCGCTCGAATATCCTGAATAATTCCTCGCCTGACATTATTGCAGTTTTGAGGGCTTCTGCGATTCCTGAGCGGTATTCCTCCTGTGAGAGTGTTGACAAGCAGTCAGTATCACATACAACAAGGGAAGGACGGCACCGCATTCCGGCGAGATTTTTGCCCGCTGTCAGGTTGATGAACGCACTATCCCACGCTGAAGCCTCAATCATGGCCGCCAGTGTCGTGGGAACAAGGACGAGCCTTACCCCGCCCATGTAGCACCCCGCGGCGAATCCGGCTGTCTCGCACAGAACACCGCCCCCGATGGCTACGACTATACATTTTGCGGAGAGTCCAAGCTCGGCCATGTCATCGAGGAGCTTTGAGACCGTCTGAAAGTTTTTCGCGCGCTCATGGGAGTCTATTATGAGTTCGCATATTCTCAGCTTCATTCCGTCAGGCTTCGGGCATTCCTGGAAGTTCATTATCACCTTGTGCAGGTATAGTCCTGAGACTTTCTCATCCGTAACGATTAATATTTCGGTGTATAAATCTTCCGTGAGCCTGAGAATTTCGAGGCCGAGGCGGGATATTATTCCCCGGCGTATTCTTATGCTGTGGCCGTCATTGGCTGTTACGTTTGCGGGCATGTGTATTGATTCATTCCTTCCTGCATAAAAAAACGCCCCCTGAAATCCTTTGACTGATTCAGAAGGCGTTGTGTTCTCCGTGTATGTGATGTGCTGTGAATTTCTCCCTACGTCAGCCAAAGCAAAACAGACTCCCGGCGAAAATACCAGAAGTAAATGTTAAACATGAAATAGCTGGCTGATGTAAGATTAATTCTGTTCACTGTGATAAATTGTCTCCGCGTAAAAATTTGAACCGTCAGAATAATTGCACAATGCCCGGAAAATGTCAAGCCGTCAAAGTCTCATTCATGCTCCCAGTTCTGTAACCCTTCATATCGAGAGCGACATATGAAAATCCGTACCCTTTGAGAGCGTCATAAATCTTTGCGCGTGTATCGGGCTGAATTATGCGGGTGAAGTCGTCCGGCAGAATCTCAATCCTTGCGATGTTCCCATGAACGCGGACTCTTGCCTGACGGAATCCCATTGTCCTCAAAAGCTCCTCAGACTGTTCGACCATGTGCAATTTCTCCGGGGTAATCATTTCGCCGTAAACGAATCTTGACGCGAGGCAGGCGGATGAAGGTTTGTCCCATGAGGGGAGATTCAGACGGCGGGAAATTTCTCGGATGTCGGATTTTGTGAGGCCGCATTCGCGGAGGGGGCTTATGACTCCAAACTCACGCAATGCCCTCATGCCGGGGCGGTAGTCGCCAGAGTCATCGATATTTGAGCCGTCAACGACGTGTGAGAGTCCATTTTCGCGGGCGGCTGTGATGATTCGGGTGAAGATTTCGCGCTTGCAGATGTAGCACCTGTCCGGGGGATTATTGCTGAAGCCGTCGATTTCGGCCATGTCGATATGAATCCTGATGTGCTGAATGTGATTGTCCCGGCAGAAATTTTCGGCCTCTGAGATTTCCCGGCCTGCTGTGAATGACGCTGAGACTGTTACGGCTATTGCCCTGTCGGCTAATGTGTCGTGCGCGACTTTAAGCAGCAATGTAGAGTCGACTCCTCCTGAGAAAGCAACGGCAACGCTTCCGAGTGATGATAAATACTGCTGAAGTGATTTGAGTTTGTCCACGTGAAAATTCCCCCCATCAATATACGAAAAAACCCCGTACAAGTTGTACAGGGTCATAATCTGAGCGGAGAATGGAGGATTCGAACCCCCGGAGGCTTGCACCTCAATTGATTTCAAGTCAACCGCCATCGACCACTCGGCCAATTCTCCTCAAAACGCGCAAGATTATAGCACATAGGGTAGAATTTTGCACAAGACAGAAAATTACAGGGAGGCGGGAAAATGTCAGAGTATGAGGTCTCGAAAGTATATCCGTCCGACAAGCGGGGAAATTTGCAGGTTGAGCGGCTATTACAGGATGAGGGGATAAGGCGCGACAGGAATCTTGATTACACGTGCGCGGTGTATGATGACGACTATAACATTATCGCTACGGGAAGCTGTTTCGGCAACACACTGCGCTGTATGGCCGTGAGTCATCTGCATCAGGGCGAGGGGCTAATGAATCAGGTTGTGAGTCATCTAGTGCAGTACGAATATCAGCGGGGGATTAATCATTTGTTCCTGTACACAAAGTGCGACTCGGCCAAATTTTTCGGGGACTTAGGATTCTATGAGATTGTGAGAATCGCCGGGCAGGTTGTCTTCATGGAGAACAGAAAAAACGGCTTCAGCGATTACTTGTCGGCATTGTCGCAAACAAAGCGGGACGGGAAAAATGTTGCTGCCCTTGTCCTTAACGCCAACCCTTTCACGCTCGGCCATCAGTTTTTGGCTGAGAAGGCAGCGGGCGAGAATGACATTCTTCACGTGTTCATAGTGAGCGAGGATGCGTCCCTAGTTCCGTTTGACGTTAGGAAGCGGCTTGTCATGGCCGGGACATCACATCTGCGGAACATCGTGTATCACGACACAGGGCCGTACATCATCAGTGCCGCGACATTTCCCAGCTATTTCCAGAGAGATGACGAGGCTGTTATAGAGA
Organism: Synergistaceae bacterium; assembly: GCA_017540085.1. NCBI lineage: Bacteria > Thermotogati > Synergistota > Synergistia > Synergistales > Synergistaceae > Synergistaceae bacterium. The sequence continues at coordinate 16,077 of JAFYBQ010000029.1, forward strand.
GCCACGCGAATTTAGACCTCGAAATTTTCGTGAGGATCGCAAAATCTCTTGGGATTACTGCGCGTTATGTCGGTGAGGAGCCGAAAAGCCTTGTTACGGGAATCTACAACCGCATAATGTCGGAGAAACTCCCGGAGCACGGAATAAAGTGCGTGATTGTCCCGCGAAAAACAGAGAGCGGAAGAGTCATAAGTGCCTCAGACGTAAGGCAGGCCATAAAGGAAGGAAGGCTTGACGAGATACGCGGGCTTGTGCCTGAGTCAACGTATGAATATTTTGCGGGGGCTGAAGGCGAAAAGGTAACAGCAAGAATCCGGGGGGCCGACAATGTGATTCACTACTGAGAGGAAAATTGCCGGGCTGAAATATTGTCCGGCGATTGAATTTCTTGTGAGGCACTCTTGACGCTGACATGCTCATATTATGATGAGACTCTGATTGTCATTCACCGTGAGGCACTCGCACCCGTCTTCCGTTATGAGATAGTCATCCTCAATTCGGAGTCCTCCAAAGCCCTCGATATATATTCCAGGCTCAACCGTAACAACATCCCCGGCCATGAGTGTATCTTCTGACGTTCGCGAAAGTCTCGGCGACTCGTGAACCTCAAGCCCTAATCCATGTCCGAGTCCGTGAACGAACTTGTCCCCGTAGCCGGAGTCAGCAATCACTTTCCGGGCCACCGCGTCAACATCAGCACCCTTCACGCCCGGACGCAGAGCCTTCACAGCCTCATGATGTGCGCGGAGTAATATTGCGTTGATTTCCCGCGCCTTGTCGCTTGCATGGCCGAGCGCAAAATTCCGCGTTATGTCGCTCATATATCCCTCATACATCGCGCCATAGTCCACCGTAACAGACTCGCCGTCAGCAAAAATTTTCCCCGTTGCAGGAGCGTGGCACATTGCGGAGCGTTCGCCGGAAGCCACAATAAAATCATCATGCGCCCAGCCTTTTTCCGCGCCCAATCTCTTTATCTCAGCATTAAGCAGAATGTCGAACTCCGTCTCAGTCATTCCCGCATGGACAGACTTCAGCGCGTTCCCGAAAGCCTCACGCCCGATCCGCCCGGCCTCCCGGATTAGCGCGATTTCGTGAGCGTCCTTAGTCCGGCGCAATTTCGGTATCATCTCGGAAGCGTCAATCCATTCACATTTTACCGGGGCAAAATATTTCGTGTACGTTGCGTGTGAAATTTTCCCGGCCTCGAATCCAGCCCGCGAATATCCCCCGTCAGCAATCATTTTCGTGATGTATTCCGGGACTGGCTTTTCTGACTGTATCACTATCTTGAACGGGGTCTGCGCTTTCGACTGGGTAATATATCTTCCGTCTGTGATGAGGGTTGAGTCGTTCATTGTGATGATGAGTCCGGCGGAGCTTCCCCGGAAACCGGAAATGTAATGACAGCTTTCGGAGTTCGCTCTCTCGTCAACAACAAGCGCGAAAACGTCAAGCCCCTTTTCCGACATTAACGCCCGTAATTTTTCGACTCTCTGTGTGATAATCTCTGTGTTCATTCTTTATACTCCTTTACGTATTTTCCGAACACGGCGCGAATATTCAGGACTGATGACATAATCCACTCGAACTGATCCGGCCATGATGATTTGTCGGTGAGGCTTGCGGGTGATTTCCTTGCGCGGATTCTGTATCCCTTTCCGCCGGGAAGCTCAAGCCAGTCGAATATCATTCCCGACTCGGACTCTATGTCGTCTCTTCTTTCTGACAGGTGCGAAAATAATTCCCTGTCGTCTGAAATGTTGAGTCCGGCTTCAATGTCGTCCCTGTTCTTTGCGATGATTATGCTAACACCGGGGCGGCCTGTCCCGAAAACAACGCCGTAATTTGAGGATGTCTGCCAGCGTCTGTAGCTTGCGGCGAATTTCGGGTTGCTTCCCCCGTCAAAGGCGTAATCCTGAAATGCGTTCCAGTAATCGAACCTTAGCGCGTCAATGTCAGCGGCTTCCCCGGAATTTTCGCGGGTATTCTGGGCGGACATGTCCGGGCGCGATATGACCTCGAATTTCACGCCGGGTACTGAGTCGCCTATGCGGAATAATCTCAACTCGCAGAGAAATATACCCGTATTGCCGTCCGTCCGGGAATTGAGCCATTCTGCCGCGGCTTTATGCTCCGGGCTTGCGTGTCTCACAATCCATATGAGTATGTCGGAGCTGTACATGGCCGCAAGAGTGATGAGCCGTCCGAGTCGTGATTCGCCTGTCCGGGAGAAATCGCCGGTGATGATTATCCGTCTGCCTGTGCCTGATTCGGAGGCCGCGACACAGCCGGGTGAATGAGATTCCTCCGCTGACATTTGGAGTCCGATGGCCTGTGCGAGGATGTCAATATTAGCGTCCTGCGCGAGCCATTCGGAGAAATCATCAGAGCCTTCACGCCACACTGTATTGATGTCGTCAATCTCCTGAAGTGTTCCGAGCGTAACCAAAATTTATATCCCCCCTTAAAGTTCGTCCGAGAAAAAATCACTGTCTACCCTCTTGATTTCGTATGTATGCTCAACTGAGACGCCTACATTGTGCTTTATCATCAGGCGAGTCAGAGTCGCTCCGTCAACTGCTCGGCACTAACTCGGATATGTCAGCGTCAGAGAGATTCATTTTCCGCGCTATTACTTCTTTCACTTCTTTTGCTGAATGTATTTCGCCGTCCTTCAGAGCCTCAAGCAATACCACGAAGAACTCAAAGAATTTCGGCACGGCCATGAATTAATCCTCCTCCCCTCTGTCATTTCACCATCACAGCAACCGTTTCAACATGTGCCGTCTGCGGAAACATGTCAAACGCTCTCACGCTCTCAAGCTCATAGCCATGACCCGCCAGAATCTTGCAGTCCCTCGCCAGCGTCGCAGGATTGCACGAGACGTAAACGACTCTCTTCACGCCGAAATCATTTACAGCCTCAATCACCGCCCTGTCGCACCCATCGCGGGGAGGGTCAAGAACGACAGCATCATATGAGTCTCTCATGTCAGCGATAACATCCTCAGACCGCCCGCAAAATGTACGGACATTCCTGAAATTGTTGGCCTCAAGATTTTTCACGGCCATTTTCACCGCAGGTTTGTATTCCTCAACACTTGCGACATTCTCCGCGTTCCCCGCAAGAAAGCACGTCAAAGCACCCGCACCGCTGTATAGCTCAAGAATATTCCGCGAGCCTTCCGCCATATTCGCCGCGTACGTGAACAATTTTTCCGCCTGCCCAGTGTTGACCTGAAAGAATGAGCCTGTACCGAACGTAAGCAGAAATTTTCCGAGACGCTCAGAGATTACGCCGCTTCCCGTCAATGTCTCCGTGTAATTTCCGAGAATGACATTACCCGGCTTTGAGTTGTGGTTGACGGTGAGCGTGTCGGGCCGGGCAAGATTTCCCAATGACGCGAGAGCCTTCACGCTTTTTGCTGACATTTTCCCGTTTATTACGAACGACAAGAGAGACTCGCCCGTGTTGATTCCAGTCCGTGCGATAATGTGGCGCAATTTTCCCGTGTGATTAGATTCGTTATAGCCGTCAAAGGGATAATGATTCTGTGTGAGGCCGTCAAGAATCCGGCTGTAAATTTCGCTGATCCTCTTTGCGTTGACGGGGCAATTTCTGATGAGTTCGAGACGGTGAGTCCCGGCGCGGTAAAATCCCGTGATGATTCTGCCGTTCGAGTCGTTCGAGTCTTGGACGGGGAAAGCGGCCTTGTTCCTGTAGTGCCAAATTTCCGGGGACGGCTCGCACTTGAGTCCGGCGAAAATCTCCGGGCTGAATCCGCCTATGCGTGTCATTGCGTCCCGGACTATTCCGGCTTTAAGCTGTAACTGTAATCCGTAATCCGCGTGCTGTAACTGACATCCCCCGCAGCGCCCGTAATATTTGCACCGGGGAATCACGCGCCCGGCTGAAGCCTCAATCACCGACACTGTATCAGCGACCGCAAAATCTTTCTTACGCGCAACAATTTTCCCCCTGACTTTCTCACCCGGCAAAGCTTCGTGAACAAAAACGACTCCCGACTCTGTCCGTGATATTCCGTCCCCGCTGCTGTTTATGCCTGAGACTGTGAGAGTCAGAATTTCGCCGTTATCCCTGCTGTGATTGTTCGTGATGATGGTGCGCTCCTTCCCACTCGAAATTCTCGCCGAGATAGAATTTCCGGGCAAGCTCGTTGTCTGCTACGTCTTCAGGAGACCCGGAGAGGAATATTTTTCCGTCATGTATAAGATATGTGCGGTCAGTGATTGAGAGAGTCTCGCGCACATTGTGATCTGTAATCAATATCCCGTAGCCCTGCGCTTTAAGCTCGTGAATCATCGACTGAATATCGGCAACCGCAATAGGGTCAATTCCGCTGAAAGGCTCATCAAGAAGAATGAATTTCGGCTTGAGGGTCAATGCCCTTGCAATTTCGACACGCCTACGTTCACCGCCTGAGAGCGCGTAGCCTTTTGTGTCAGCAATGTGCGTAATCTTGAACTGTTCGAGAAGGGAGTCGGTTAATTCTTTGGCCTTTTTCCGCTTCCCGGTCTCCTCCCAAACGAGATTGATATTTTCCCTGACAGTGAGATTCCGAAACACTGACGCTTCCTGCGGGAGATAGCCAATTCCGCGCCTCGCCCGCTCGTAGACAGGAAGCCCGGTAATATCCTCGCCGTCAATCATCACGAACCCCGAATCAGGCCGGATGAGTCCCACAATCATGTAGAATGATGTAGTTTTTCCCGCGCCGTTCGGGCCGAGGAGTCCGACAACCTCGCCCGCGTCAACATTAATGCTTACTCCTCCGACAACAAGCCGCCCGCTGTAGCCCTTGCGGAGATCTTTTGCTGTGAGTCCGTTAATCCCGCTCATTTCCCGCGTGTCTTCCTCGTTCTTGATGATGATGATTTTTTCTTGGGCTGTGATTTTTCCGGCTGTGATTTCTTGGGTGCTGTGTCAATTTTGACTTCCTTGGAGGCATCCTGCTTTTTCCTTTCGCGGGTGATGTCTATTGTGATTTCGGCTCTGTCTGAGGCAGGCTTTCCGCCTTCAGTTTTCCGTGTCAGTCCTCCGAGAGCCTCGACTCTGTTCTGATCCGGGAAATAGACTACCGAGTCAGACTTCAGCGTCCTTCCTCCCTGAACGGCTACAACATGGCCGCTGACTACAACGCTTCCCCTTGCGAGTGAGTACAGCGCATTGTCCCCTTTGAGGCTGACGGGTTCCTCTTGGGATGTTGGACGACCTTTGAGCCAGACGCTTTTTTTTGCGGTGAGTTCGTGAAGATCCCCGGCCCGCAGTAATCCTTCAACAGAGTCAGCCCCGAACCTGAGTCCCCGTGAGCCGTCCTCGATGTTTCGGGCGTTAGTGAGCCAAAATTTTGTCTGAGTGTCATTGCCCGACGGCCTGTCAAGTCCTCCCGCGCCTGTTATCCTGAGCCTGTCTGCGTCAAGTTTCATTGTTCCCATGCTGCCTTTGACACCGCCGAGAAAGTTACAGCTTGGTATGTCGGCGAATGATAGCGAGACTTTTCCGGCTCTGAGGTCAACTTTGTCGCCGTACCATTTTCCCGAAGCCACTATGCCTTTGTCGAAATTGACGATTCTTTTGTCGACGTTGCCGGAGCCTTCCGGGGCTGTTAGTCTGAGGTCGCCCGCAGTGATTATGACGTTGCCGTCCGCGAGAAAGTCGCCCGTCTCAGCGTCAAATCGCATTCTGTTTGCTGACAATGTAGCCTGATCGGGCATTGATGAGCCGTCAATCGCATAACATTCAGCCGCGAGAATCAGGCATGATATTACGGCGATGAGGGCAAAAATTTTCCGTGTCATTAATTAATGCTCCTTCCATGAAAATTGGGTGAGGAAAATATATCACAAAGGTATTCAGCTATACCATATCCCGCGGATTAATGTAGCTGTCGTATTCTTCCGCCGTGAGAATCCCAAGAGAGACCGCCGACTCTTTGAGCGTGATATTTTTCTCGTGGGCATTCTTTGCGATTAGCGCGGCTTTGTCGTACCCCGTGTGAGGATTCAGAGCCGTAACAAGCATCAATGACTTCTCTACATTCTCCTGCATTCTGTCTATGTTCGGGCGGATTCCGGCTAGGCATTTGCGCGTGAAGAACGTGAACACTTCCGCAAGAATATTTACCGACTGCAAAAAGTTATACGCTATCACCGGCATGAAGACATTGAGCTGAAAATTTCCCTGCGAGGCCGCGAATCCTATTGCCGAATCATTTCCCATGACCTGAACCGCCGCCATTGTGAGCGACTCGCACTGTGTCGGGTTGACTTTGCCCGGCATTATGGAGCTTCCCGGCTCATTCTCAGGGATAAATATTTCTCCCAGTCCGCAGCGGGGGCCGGACGAAAGCCAGCGTATATCGTTAGCGATCTTCATCATGTCAGACGCGAGAGCCTTCAATGCTCCGTGGACGTAAGCGAATGCCGCCTTTGACGTTAGCGCGTGAAACTTGTTATGACTCGTAACAAACGGAAGCCCGGTTAGCTGTGATATTTCGTGCGCTGACTCCTCCGCGAATCCTTTCGGAGCGTTCAGCCCTGTGCCGACCGCCGTCCCTCCGAGCGCAAGCGGATATAGTGTAGTCATGGCCTGCGTGATAGATTCTTTTCCCTGCGAAATCATTTCGAGCCACGCGGAAATCTCCTGCCCGAACGTTATCGGAACAGCGTCCTGAAGGTGAGTTCGCCCCGTCTTGATGACGTTCATATTTTCGTCTGTTAATCGCTGAAGGACTCTTATTCCCTCGTCAAGAGCGGGGAACAAATGCCCGGTGATTTCTGTTACGGCTGATATATTCATGGCCGCGGGGAAAGTGTCATTTGAGCTTTGCGACATGTTGACGTGATCATTCGGGTGCAATAATTTTTCCCCGGCTAATTCGTTGCCCCGGTTGGCGATTACCTCGTTGACGTTCATATTAGTCTGAGTGCCTGAGCCTGTCTGCCACACCGTGAGGGGGAAATGTGAGTCCAGTTTTCCCGATAAAATCTCATCGCATACGGCTGTGATTAAGTCCCTGCGTTTTGTGTCGAGGCGTGAAGATTTTGCGTTTGCGATTGCTGAGGCTTTCTTGATTATTGCGAGGGCGTGTATTATCGGCATGGGCATTTTTTCGGCTGACTGTGTGAAATTTTCGAGGCTTCTTTGAGTCTGCGCGGCCCAGTAGGCTTTTGACGGCACTAAAATTTCTCCCATTGAGTCGCGCTCTTTCCTGTAGTCCATGTGAATATCTCCTTGTTGTGTGAATGCTCAGGATTATACAGCAATAAAAAAATCCCCCCGGCAAATTCCGTCAAGGGGACTCGAACGTCATACAGGCGTGAAAAATTTTGTCAGTTCCCTAACATTTCAATGAACGCTCCGACTCTTGTCCGTAACTGCTCTGTATCCTGGTCGGTGTAATCGGTCTCAATTCCGAGAACGGGAATCCCCTCTTTCTTGAGTTCGCGCTCGACAAAGAAGCCCTCAATGTCATAGATGTTGCAGAATTTGAGATTGAGATCTATAACGCCGTCAGCTTTGTATTCCTTCACGAGGCGTTTAATGTCGTCGATTCTTTCGCTGTTCGGGGTGAAGCACGCGCAGTGAATCCCGCCCATGTATCTTTGTGCGAGGTTGTGAATCATCTCATCGATTGTTGAGCCGGACTCGTCCGTGCATTTCTCGTAGTACCGTATTCCCGTGCACATTTCCTCACAGACGACAGCACCGCCGGAAGTCTCGATTATGTGATGAAGTTTCCAGTTCGGAATCGACAGCGGAGTCCCCGTAAGCAGGATTCTCTTTGTGCCTTTCGGGAACGCTGAGACATTATTCTTTGCACGGTCTTCCATCTCATCGCACAATTTGTTGATTTGCTCCGTGATTCGTGCCGGGTCATCATAAAATGCAATCTGCGTAACAAGAAGTACATCTTTCCCGGTAATCGGAATGTTGTCGAGCTTTCGGAAATTTGCGAGCCTCTGAAGGGCTTTGCGTTTTTTGTTGACGAGGATAATTGCCTCACGCAGTTTTGCGGGTGTAACCTTGTTCCCGGTAAGCTCCTCGCATTTCTTGAGGTAGCCCTTCAATTCGTTCTCCCAGTGCGCGTAATCCTCCGGGCGTTTCATCTGCGGAATGTCCATGACGTGAACGGGCGCATCCTCCGCGAGAATCTCCCAGGCTTTCTTTTTGCCGTCGCAAGTATTCTCACCCACGAACATATCAGCGAGCCTGAAGAATGGACATGTACGGTCAAATCTTGCGCCTAAGCTGGCCTTTATGAGCGGGCATGTTGCGACAGGGAGCTTCTTTTCGCCGCCGGGAACCCAGAACTGAGAGCCGGAGCAAAGTCCCGTAGCGATTGCCCCCGCCGCTATCGGAATTTCGTCAGGGACGTGAATGCAGAATATCCCTACAACTTTTCCGCCGTTCTTTTTGTGTTCGACTAACTCAGCCGGGCGGAGTCCGTGAATCGCTGCCACAACGGAATAAAAGTAGTCCATTCCCTCCGGCCTGTTTTTCTGCGAAAGATAGACGCTCCCGAACATTCCCGGCAGAGCCTCGCACAGTAAATCGTGAGTCTTTACGTCCATCCCAAGAGACTCCCACATAGCGCGGTAATCCATGATAAATTTTTCCCCCTCCGATAAATTATTTTCCCAGCAATGCCGCCCCTATCGCGCCTGCAAATCTCGCGTCAGGGCATGTTCTCACTTCAGCATTGAGAGTTTGCGACAATTTCCCGACAAGGAACGGAGACTCACAGAATCCCCCCGTCAGGAAATATATTCCCGATGTACTTTTGCGGCTTACGAGTGTGGAGACTTTCGCGGCGACAGATCCGACAGCACCGCAGGCAATATCATCGCGAGGAGTCCCAAGTCCCATAAGGCTGACGATTTCGGACTCGGCGAAAACGGTACACATGCTCGAAATTTTGACCTCCTGGCCATGTTCAGCGAGCGCGAAAAATTCCGGCAGTGTCAAACCCATACGGTTGGCCATGACCTCAAGAAATTTCCCGGTGCCTGCCGAGCATTTGTCATTCATCACAAAATCGATGACCCGCCCGCCCTGAAGCACTATAACTTTTGTGTCCTGCCCGCCGATGTCTATCACCGTCAAATCATTTCCGCCCAAGAACGCCGCGCCTTTCCCGTGGCATGTTATCTCCGTGAGAGTTGAGTCAGCGTAGGGGACTGAGACTCGCCCGTAGCCCGTTGCAGTAATCCGCAAATCTTCCCGCGAATATCCCTGCGACAAGAGCCACGCTAGAATCTCGTCTGCTGTCTGTCTGCTGTTCCATCCTGACGGCATTAATTTTCGGGCGATTACGGCGTATTTGTCCCCGCTGAGAATTACGGCCTTTGCCGCGGTTGACCCTATATCGATTCCCGCATATATCATCAGAATATGAGCGTATTGTCCGCGCCCGTAATCATCTCCATAATCTCGAACATGTTGGAGATTGTCCCGGCTTTAACTTTGTCGGTTATGCCGAAATGAGTCGTGCATGTTCCGCAGACAAGTATCTTTGTGCCGAGCTTCTCCAATTCCTGAATGTATCCCAATGCTGACGACTCCGGCAGTACGAGCTTCACTCCCTCATTCATGAACGCCATTACAGCGGGGCGGCGGGACAATTTCGAGATACAGCCGAGAAACGCCTTCATGAGGACTTCGCCAAGCTCCTTGTCGTTTCCTCCGAGAACGTCATGAGCCACAAGAATCGCGAGAAGCTCATCGCGGGGGGCTTCCGGGGCGACCTCGCATGAATCTGCGCGTGTAGCTGTGAGCCTGCGTTCCTGCGAGTCCGGGATTCTGTCGAGGGTTACCGTGTAGCCTTTGCTGTTAAGGAGGCGCGTTACGTTTGAGACGGCTATATCGTTGTCGACTGATACGGTGATGTCCCGTGTGCCTTTCTCGATTTCGGCCTTTGTCATTATGACGGGTTCGGGGCATAACTTGCCCATTGCGTTTATGTGTGTCATGTGAAATATGACTCCTTTTGTGTGAAATGGAATGTCATGGATTGTAGCATTGCCGCGGGGAATGGGATATAGCGAAAAAAATTACCCCCTCCATTTTGGGAAGGGGCATTGTGATTTACCGTCTTGATTTTCTGAAGGGTATTATTGCCGCGAGGATTAATGCGAATGCGGGAAGTGAGTCACAGCCTCCTCCGCCGCCGCTCCCTGTGCCTGAAGAGCTGCCGTACACTGTAACCGTAAACTGTTTTGACGCTCCTGCGTATGAGTTATGCGCGTAAACCGTGAATGTATACTCGCCTGCCTCCGTCAATGTCCCCGAAAGCAAGCCGCTTGACGCATTGAGCGTGAGTCCCGGAGGAAGATTGCCGCCGCTGACAGTCCATGAAAGCCCCGTGCCGTTTGAGCTAAGAGTCTGGCTGTATGATTCTGAGACTGTGCCGCCGGGAAGCGCGGAGGTTGTTATTTCTAGCGGGCTGATTTTTACTGACAGGGTTCGGGATGCTCTTGCTGATCCATATACAGCTGTTGCAGTAAAGCTGAAATTTCCCGAATTTGTCGGAGTACCTGAAATTCTGCCGGATGAATCCATAGCAAGCCCTGCCGGAAGATTCCCTGAAAGTGTCCAAGACGCACCCGAAGGATTTGACAATAACACCGCGCTGTAGGACATTCCCGCAATGCCTTCAGGAAGAGCGGTTGTTGTGATTGTGATTGTTGACGTTCCTGCGTTCACGGTAATGCTGAGTGCTTTTTCCGCACTGTTTGAGCCTGATACAGCCCTGATCGTGAATGATGATGTCCCTGCCGCTGTCGGTGTTCCTGTGATTGCTCCCGTTGAAGAGTTCAGCGACAGTCCCTGCGGAAGACTCCCTGCTGAAACTGACCATGTAACATTTGAGGCACTCGCGGAAAGTACAGCATTGTATGAGGTGTTCACAGTGCCGGAAGGAAGGCTAGTTGTTGTGATTGTGATTGAGGATGTCCCCTGCGCCTGAATCCTGAGCGTGAACCCTTTTGTGGCTGGCGCGCCTGTTTCGGGGCTGGCCTTCACCGTGAAAGTGTAATCCCCTGCTGTTGAAGGAGTCCCTGAGATTGTGCCTGCTGTCCTGTCGAGAGTGAGTCCTTCAGGGAGGCTTGTGCTGTTCGTGAGAGTCCATACGACTGCGGAGGCTGAGTCAGTCGCAAGCACTGCGGTATATGCGCTTCCTGCGACTCCGTCCGGCAATGAAGCTGTAGTGATTGCTATGCTCGGCCCGAACTTAATGCAGCCTTCCTCGCTTGGCACTCCCTGTGCGTTATTGCCTATTCCGTGTTCGGCTGTGCTGTAAAGGTTGCTGCTGATGGTGTAGCTTGCCGCGTCAAGTTTTCCGACAACGCCGCCCATGTTCACGATGTCGCCTGAGATTGTCGCGTATGACTGGTTATTGCGGACTGTCGAGGCGTTCATTAGGCCGACGATTCCGCCGATGCCCTCGGCTGTATTCTCTCCTGCAACTGTTACCAGGGATGAGACATCGCAACTTTCGAGGAGTGTTGACACGCCGATTCTCCCTGCTATTCCACCTGAGGCGTAACGGCCTGTTATGATACTTATTGCGTTTGAGTTAGCCGTTATATTGTTGCTTTGAAGGTTGCCCCCTTCAATATAGCCGACAATGCCGCCCGCATATTGAGTACCTGTTACTGTTCCCGAAAATGTGCAACCCTTTATTGCCTCGAAATTTGCAATATTGGCATAAGCAACTATTCCTCCCGCGTAAGCTGGCTGTATGCCTGAGGCGTAATTACGGGAATAGGCGTATATGCCATCTGAAGCCGCTGTAACAGTGCAGTTTTCTACAGTTCCGCCAGTCATATCAGCGACAATGCCGCCTGCATACCCGGCTTGGTCTGAATTGCCTGATATACCGCTTTTAATTGCACCGTTAAAATTGCAGTTACTGATCAGGCCGTTAGACATATTTCTGACTATACCGCCAGCATATGTGCGAATATCGCTATACCAAAGATAATACCTGCTTTCAATCGTTCCCGTGAAAGTACAATCTTTGACAGAGGCTAAAGAATTAAGGGTATCAGCAACTCCGGCCGCATACTTTCCGTTAAGAGAGCCGCTTACCGTAAGACCTTGCACAGCATAGCCGCCTGGCGTGGCAATTGTCCCGAACAGTGCCGCAATGTTGCTTCCTTCCCTGTCTATATTGACATGGATTGATTTCCCGTTGCCGTCAAAGTGTCCCGTGAACGGATTATCATCAGTACCAATCGACTCCCAGTCAGTTATAGACGAGATATTGAGATTCTGAGTCAGCCTGTAATACATATCCCCCGACTCTGTTCCCGCGTTCACCCTGTCCCGCATAGCAGACAAATCCGCGTTCGTGTCAATCACATACGGATCTGCCTCCGTCCCTGAATGTCCCTCGTTCCAGTAGTCCGCCCACGCGCAAGGGCAGAAAGACACAAGGCACACGACCATGAACAGCGCAATGTATTTCTTCATGAAAAACCCTCCTGCAATGAGTTGACCCGCGAATCAATACCACACATGACCGCGCCCCCCTGCATTACGCAACACAAAACAAGGGAAGCCGTATTTCCCGCCTCATGTAATATTGTATTCTGGATAAAAAAATTATAACACACGTTTTTTTTTCAAGAACAAGTGCAGAATCACCGCGCACAAAAAAACCTCCCCGCTATTTCACAGGGAGGCCGCAAAGTTTCATCTGTTACTCTTCGTTCATCACATGGGCGCAGCGATGGCAGAGTCCGTTAGCGTTCGGATGCTCTTCATACTTCCAGCACCGCGGGCATTTCTCACCGGGCGCAAATCCTCCCGCAATCTTGAACCCCGTATCAGCGTCATCAAAGACATTCGGCAGGGTAAGCTCATCAGCCCACTCAAATTTTGACACTATCACGATGTCGGCAAGCTCTTCCGCCGTGAACGCCCCCTCAAGTTTTGCGAGTCCCTCAGCGCGTTTCACCTGCACAGACGCTTCTAGCGATGTCCCAATTGTCTTGGCCGCCCTCATCGTCTCAAGCATTCGGCTCACAGCTCCCTTCAGCGTTACAGCCTCAGCCCATAACGAATTGAGCGAGTCATTCAGCCGTGAAGAGTCCTGCTCCGGGAAGTCCGCAAGAAACACACTCTCAGGAAGTGAGGCATCAGTCTTCCTCATTTCCTGCCAGATTTCCTCAGCCGTGAAGCTCAGTATAGGCGCAATCATCCGCGTTAAGCACGACAAAATTTCGTACATGGCCGTCTGCGCGCTCCGTCTCGTCAGAGAGTCTTTTGCCTCAACGTATAATCTATCTTTGCTTATGTCGAGGTAGAACGCTGACAGCTCATTGACGCAGAAAGAGTGAATCAGCGACACAGGCACGTGAAATTCATACTCATCAAGCGCATTGCGTACGCGGGCTATTATCCTGTGGAGGCGGTCGAGAATCCATTTGTCCATCGACAGAAGGGACTCATACGGCAGTGATTTACCCGGCGTGAAGTCGTGAAGGTTGCCGAGAAGGAAGCGGGCTGTATTTCGGATTCTCCTGTAAGTCTCGGATAATGTCTTGAGGATGTCATTCGAGATTTTGACATCGTTCCTGTAATCCGTTGACGCTACCCACAAACGCAGAATATCCGCGCCGAACTGATTGCAGACATCGCCGGGTGCTACGGTGTTTCCGAGTGATTTCGACATCTTCCGGCCTTTTCCGTCAAGCGTGAAGCCGTGAGTCAGCACTTCAGAATACGGAGCGCGCCCCTTTATCGCGACTGAGGTCAATAATGACGACTGGAACCACCCGCGGTGCTGGTCGCTGCCCTCAAGATACATATCACACGGCCATGATAACCCGAATTTCTCATTAAGCACCGAAATGTGAGATACTCCCGAATCAAACCAGACATCAAGAATGTTGCTGTCCTTCTCGACGTTGTGAGAGCCGCATTTGTCGCAGCAGGCTTTTTCTCCGAACAATGACTCTAAATCCTCGCGCCACCATATAGATGTCCCGTCCGGGGAAGTTTTCACTTTCTCCGCAAGCATTCTGATACGGTCGGGAGTAAGCGTGAAAGATCCGCAGTCCCTGCACCTTATCGCCGGAACAGGGATTCCCCATACCCTTTGGCGGGAAATGCACCAGTCCGAGCGCGAGCTTACCATGTTATATATCCTGTCGCGCCCCCAGTCGGGAATCCATTTCACTCCCTCGTCGATTACCTTCAATGCCTCGTCCCTGAACTGAGTCACGTTGATGAACCATTGATCTGTGGCGCGGAATATTACCGGGCGTTTGCACCTCCAGCAGTGCGGGTAGCTGTGCGAGATTTTCCCGAACCCTAAGAGTCTTCCTTTGTCGCGTATGAGGTCAATTGCTTTCTTTCCGCCCTCGTCTAATGTCATTCCGCCTACAATAGGTAATTCCTTCTCGAATCTTCCGGCGTGGTCAACTGAGCTGTACACTTTGAGGCCGTATTTGACTCCCGTCTCGTAGTCTTCAACGCCGTGCCCCGGTGAAGTGTGAACGCAGCCTGTTCCCGTCTCAAGCTCTACATAGTCGGCAAGCACTACAAGTATTTCATGCTCGTAGAACGGGTGAAGGGGCTTCATTCTCTCAAGCTCCGCGCCTTTTACTGTCAATATTGCCTCGCCGAAAGTCATTCCCGTGTTGGCCTCGATGGATTTCTTCAGCTCACAGGCGAATGCGTAGACTTTCCCGCCCGACTCGTAGAATCCGTAATCATATTTCGGATGGACTGCAACGCCCGCGCTTGATGGCAGAGTCCACGGAGTCGTCGTCCATATCACTATGTATACATCACGCCCGGAAAGCTCCGGGAATTTCTCGCCCGCTCCGGGTAACGGATACGCGACATAAACGGACGGCGAGTCCTCGTCCCAGTACTCAATTTCCCCGGCGGCTAGGGCTGTCTGGCAGTCAGTGCACCAAAATACCGGCTTCAATCCGCGGTATATGAGTCCTTTCTCTACCATGTCGGCGAATGCGTGAAGCTCTAAGTGTTCATATTCGGGGTCAAGCGTGATATAGGGATGTTCCCATTCACCGAGAACGCCAAGACGCTTGAACTCTTCCCGCTGAACATCGAGATAGTGTAACGCGGTCTGCTTGCACTTTGCGCGGAGTTCTACGGGGTCGACTCCTGTGCCGAGCTTAGAGAGTCCGCCGTCTTTGAGGGATCGCAATTCTATCGGGAGTCCGTGAGTGTCCCAGCCGGGTACGTATGGCGTGTAATGGCCGGTCATAGTCTTTGCTTTGACGATAAAGTCCTTCAATATTTTGTTGAACGCGGTGCCGATGTGAATATCTCCGTTTGCATAGGGCGGGCCGTCGTGGAGCTGGAATTTGTTGGGTGAATGCTCATGTGCGTGAAGTGCTTTGTGATAGATGTCATGAGAGTCCCAGAATTGCAGGAATGACGGCTCACGCTTGGCGAGGTTTGCCCGCATTGGGAAATCTGTTACGGGTAAATTCAGGGTGTCCTTATAGTCTTTTGCCTCCATAAAATTTTGTGCCTCCTTAGTTTTTGGGTGAACAATTCGCAAATATTATCACAAAAATTTTTACCGCAAAAAAAATCCCCCCGGCACAAAACCGAGGGGATAAATTTCTGCCTTTTACTCCCTGTTTTCCACCACGAAAATCACCCCCCTGTTTCCCCCCTTGGCAGGGGGGACGAGGTTCGCCGTGACTCATGCCTCCCCTGCGTAAGGGGAGGGCAGGGTGGGGTCGCAAACCCTGCACAAGGGGAGGTGGTACTTGTGCAGGAGGGGTCATAGGGGGTTGCCTGCTACTTCAGCGCACCCAGTGCCGCATGAGCCGCCGCGACTCTCGCAACAGGCACACGGAACGGCGAGCATGATACGTAGCTCAGTCCTACGCTGTGGCAGAACGCTATACTCTCCGGGTTTCCGCCGTGTTCACCGCAGATTCCTACGGACATTCCCGGGTTGACGGAGCGGCCTTTTTCGACAGCCATTTTCACGAGCTGGCCGGGACCGTCCCTGTCGAGAACAGCAAACGGATTTTCCTTGAACACTCCCTTGTCCACGTACTGGAACAGGAACTTGTTTTCCGCGTCATCGCGTGAGTAGCCTAATGTCGTCTGCGTCAAGTCGTTAGTCCCGCATGAGAAAAACTGCGCGTACTCGGCTAACTGATCCGCAACAAGTGCCGCCCTCGGAAGCTCTATCATTGTTCCGACAAGGTAGCCGAAATCAACGCCGGTTGACTTTTTCACGTCCGCCGCGATTCTGTCAGCCATCTCACGGAAGAATTTCATCTCCGCTTTCGTGCCTACGATGGGTATCATGACTTCAGGCTTTACGGTTACGCCCTGTTTCGTAAGCTCAACGACAGCCTCAAATATCGCGTTCATCTGCATCTCGTAAATTTCCGGGTAAATCATTCCGAGACGGCAGCCCCTGAATCCTAACATCGGGTTGTTCTCGTGGAGCTGGTGAATCTTTTCGAGAACGTTATTCAGCTTCTTGGCTTCTTCCGGCGTGGCTGTCTTGAGGGCTTCGAGTACGTTGGGTTCTTTCGGGAGGAACTCGTGTAACGGCGGGTCTAACAGCCTGATGATAACAGGAAGTCCGTCCATAGCCCTGAATATCCCGATAAAGTCCTCTTTCTGCATGACCTTCAATTTCGCGAGAGCGTCAGCGCGTGCTTTCTTTCCGTCTTCGCCGGCCTCACCAAGCGCGACAATAAGACTCTGCATTACGGGAAGGCGGTCTACTCCCATGAACATATGTTCCGTCCTGCAAAGCCCGACTCCCTTTGCGCCAAAATCACGGGCGCGTTTTGCGTCTTCAGGTGTGTCAGCGTTAGTCCAGACCTGCAATTTTGCGTTCTCGTCAGCCCACGCAAGAATCTTCTTGAAGTCGTCCGTGAATGTCGCTTCGACCATTTTCGCCTCGCCTGCAATGAAATTCCCCGTTGTGCCGTCAACCGTAACCCAGTCGCCTTTCTTGAAGACTCTATCTCCGACAGTGAGAGTCTCTTTCTCAACGTCAATAACCGCCGACTCACATCCGCAGACAGCAGGCTTGCCCATTCCGCGAGCAACAACAGCGGCGTGTGAGGTCATTCCGCCTCTTGACGTTACGACACCCTGAGACGCGAAAAGTCCGTGAATGTCATCGGGGCTAGTCTCAGGACGCGCCAAGATTGTGGGCTTGCCCTGCCTTGACCACTCTTCAGCCTCGTCCGCCGAGAACACGAGCATTCCTGCGCCTGCTCCAGGGGAAGCGGGGAGTCCTTTTGCGATTACGTCAAGTTTTGCTGACTTGTCGACCTGACGATGCAATAACATTTCAACCTGATCCGGGCTTACTCGTGTTACGGCTGTCTTTGTGTCGATGAGTCCCTCGTTCACCATGTCAACGGCGGCTTTCACTGCGGCGGCGGCTGTGCGTTTCCCTGCGCGTGTCTGAAGGATAAAGAGTTTCCCGCGCTCTATCGTGAACTCTACATCCTGCATATCGTGATATGTTTTCTCAAGATTGCTGGTGATTTCGCAGAGCTGCTTGTAGATTTCGGGCATTTCGTTTTCGAGCTGTGCTATCGGCATGGGCGTTCTGATTCCTGCAACGACATCCTCGCCCTGAGCATTGATGAGAAATTCGCCGTATAATTTGTTCTCGCCTGTTGACGGGTTTCGGGTGAAGCAAACGCCTGTACCGCAGTCATTTCCGAGATTGCCGAAAGCCATTGTGATGACGTTTACGGCAGTACCGAGTGAGTCATCAATCTTGTTGATTTTGCGGTAAGTTACGGCGCGGGGGATATTCCAGCTCTTGAAGACTGCCTCAATTGCCCGGCGCAGCTGAATCCACGGGTCTGACGGGAAATCATTGCCCGTTGCGTTTTTGTAGATAGCTTTGTACTCAACGAGTAATTTCTCTAACGCGTCCGCCGGAATCTGATAGTCCTGCTCGACTCCCGCGGCCTTGCGTGTCTTGGCTAATGCTTCCTCGAAAAGGTCAAAATTCACCTCATCAACAACGCTCCCGAACATCTGTATGAATCTCCTGTAGCTGTCGAGGGCAAAGCGTTTATTCCCGGAAGACTCCGCGAGTCCCTTCACGGTTTCGTCATTGAGTCCGAGATTGAGAATCGTCTCCATCATTCCGGGCATTGAGATTGGCGCACCTGACCTTACCGAAACGAGAAGGGGATTCTTTGCGTCATTGAAGCCCTTTCCGGTTTCCTGCTCAAGACGTTTCACCGAGGCTTTTACGTCGTCCCATATCGTGTCCATGATTGAAGGATCCTGCATGTACTTGCGGCAAACTTCCGTAGTGATTACGAATCCTGCGGGAATGGGCAGACCTAACTGAGCCATAGCGCAGAGGTTCGCGCCTTTTCCTCCGAGAAGTAAGCGGTTAGAGCCGTCTCCTTCTTTGAGGCTGTATACAAACTTTTCTGAGGGCATGATATATCACTCTCCGAATAAAATTTTTGCGATGAGTGAATTATAGGGAATTGCGCGGGAAAAATCATCATGTCATTTGCCGGATTTGCTTGCATAAAAATTTTTCTCGTGGTAATATTCCGTTCGTTGCAAAAATAATTGGCCTCATCGACTAGTGGTCTAGGTCGTAGCCCTCTCAAGGCTAAAACACGAGTTCGAACCTCGTTGAGGCTATCAGTACA
The DNA here is from genome assembly GCA_017540085.1 of Synergistaceae bacterium. Classification (NCBI taxonomy): domain Bacteria; kingdom Thermotogati; phylum Synergistota; class Synergistia; order Synergistales; family Synergistaceae; species Synergistaceae bacterium. The sequence goes on from JAFYBQ010000029.1 coordinate 34,761, forward strand.
GGAGCTTCCGTAAATAACACGGAGGCTTTTTTTATGGCCATCATGATTTATAATTAGGCGCAAAGCGGTATCAAGGACAAGGACGGGCGGAATAATCATGACAGAGAAAACAGCGGAAGAAAAGTTAAGGCAGGCTCTTGAAGGAAACATCACAGAAAACAGCACTCACGGACAATCCCAAGAGAAGAGAAAACCTAAGCCCCGCGCAAGAACAAAATCACAGCCCCGCGCAGACATGCCCGAAAATTTAGGCCAGCGCGTTGACTCATTCATGGAAGATTTTGAGCGCAGGATAGAGCAGAGCCTTAACGCTGTTAATTTGCCCTCAGAGCCTCGCGAAATGTCCCGGACTTTTCCCCGCAGGACTCCCAAGCATGAGACTCCCCGAAAGCCTGAGCCACTCCCCGAAATCGCACAGCCTGCACCAATTCGAGAGCCAGCACACGCCGAGACCGTCAATGATTCTCAGCCCATACAGGAAATCATATCGCCCAAACCTGAGACAGTCCCCGAAATCGCACAGCCTGCACCAATTCGCGAGCCTGCACACGCCGAGATCGTCAACGATTCTCAGCCAGCGCACGAAATCATATCTCCCGAATCTGAGACAGTCCCCGAAATCGCACAGCCTGAGCCGATACACGAACCCGCACACGCCGAGACCGTCAATGATTCTCAGTCCGCGCAGAAAATCATATCGCCCAAACCTGAGACAGTCCCCGAAATCGTACAGCCTGCAACAATGCGTGAGTCAGCACACGCCGAGGCCGTCAACGATTCTCAGGCCATACAGGAAATCATATCTCCCGAAATCCCTGAAGCTGTGCCGGAAGAATCTGTAATTATCCCGGACATTGTTCCCGCTGATGATTCACTCACTGAGCACGAGCTGCCCGAAATCCCGGTTATCGAGGCAGATTTTGACCAGCCGCAAAATGACAGCAACATTCAGGAGCTTGAAGGGGATTTGCCCGACATACCGGTGATTACGCCTGATGATAACGGTGAAGCCGATGATTTCCCCGGTGATTTCATTGATGAGACTCCCGCTGATGATTTCACGCAGGAGGAAGACAATCCCGCGCAGGAAAATATTATTGATGAGACGGAAAATGAATCTCAGACAGGATTTCAGGAAGCAGAATTGTTCGAGGCCGTGCAGAATGATGATGACTTTGCCGATGTTGACGATTTCAGCGATGAGCCTATAGACGAGGAACCTGCCCCCGCTGAAGCTGACACTAGCACTGAGACAGATAACTCACAGGAAGATTTTTCCCCGACCGCTGATTTGTCGGTCAAAGTTGATGACGATCTCCCGCAGATTTCAGCGCGTGAGAGGAAGGAGAATGACACCGAAACCGAGTCAGCACCCGTAACAGTAACAATGCCCGAAACTATAGACACCGCCGAGGATAAGCTCATGGCCGACCTTGCAGAAGCCATGACAGGAAGCCCGCTCAATCTCGGAGCGCAGGAACAGCCCGGACTTTACCCCCTCCCTGAAGATTTCCTGGCCAATGTCCCAGACGCGCCGGACTCCCAGCAGTCAGCAGAAGACAAGCTAAAGGCCAACATCGCGCAGGCTCTCTCAGAGTCTCCCATAACAGCCGCGCAGGACAACGCAAGCCAGAGTCTTGAAGATGACATTAACCCGTTCGATGACATTCCCATTCCCGACACACTCATTCAGCGCAGTGATGACATCGAGCCGGAACAGTCCCAAGAAGAAGAGACCCCGCTGAAAATCCCCGCTGATGATGAGACTGACGGACAGCCCGCGGATGATGAGTTTCTCCCGGACTTTAACGCCGATACGGAGAATGACTCACAGAATGATGATGACTCTGACGCGCCTAATGACCCGTTCACGATTCCTGATTTTGGGGATGATGAGACAGAGACCGAGTCCACGTCAGATTTTGAGCCTGATACAGTGCCGGAGAAAGAGCCGGAGCCGGAGACAACAGCGGAAATTTTGCCTGAGACTGAGACAGAGTCGGAGACAGCATCAGATTTTGACCTTCTGCCGGAAGCCGGGACAGTGCCGGATTCAGACAGAATGCTGGAAGCTGAGACTGAGACAGAGCCGGAGACGGTGCCGGATTTTGATACACTGCCGGAAGTCGAGACTGAGCCGGAAAATACTGCTGATGATGATTTACCGTTCCCCGCTGGGGATGAGACAACGCCGGAAGATACGTTGATTCCCTCTGAGCCTTTAACGGAGCAGGAAAGCCTTGAACGCGAAATAGCCGCGATAACTCAGGAGCTTGAGCCGCAGGAAAATATTACGGACACTGAGCCGCAAACTGACATCACAAAAGAGGAGGCACAGCCAGAAAACAAAATGCCGGAAGACAGCCTGATTAATGACAATGCACACGATGACAGCAATAATGATGACTGGGATATTTCAGCACTCGGCGAACTCGGAGCAGCCGCGACAATTCCGGGGGATGATCCCGATGATTTTCACGCCGACAAGGAAACTGTTACAGAGATGATAACTCAGCCTGAAAATATTTCAGAAAACGCAGGAATTTCACAAAGCCCCGAAAATGACCACAAGGAGAAAACTATGGATATTCGCGAAAAATTAGCCAAGCGCAAAAAAGGAAACTCGGACAGCTCATCATCTTCTTCATCATCAGGAAAATTAGCGGGGATTCTTACGCCTTTATTGCTCGGAGCTGTAGCCGTAATAGGCGGGCTTATGCTGTGGCAGATTATGACGTTATCCGACAAAGTTACTTCCCTTGCCATGAACAGCCCCGACTTTGAGCCGTCAGCAAGAGTTGAGGCTAATCCCTCCTATGATTACGCGATAGACTTCATACTTGACCCGAATTTGACCGACAGAATGGCGCAGAGAGGCCGCGAGGGATGGCAAGTTGTCGGCTCACGCAGGACTCAGGACAGCACTACAGGGCAATACGGCTACGAGTTCATATTCATGCGCCGGACTCCGGGGAGGTAACGTTATGGCATTGTTCGCAAAACTCCGGGAAAGCCTCAAGACTGTCCGGGAAAAATGGAGCGGCGGAATCGCAAAATTGTTCACTGCCGGAAAATTTGACTCCGATTTCTGGGACAACCTAGAAGAACAGCTCATAGCGGGCGACACTGGGCTTGACTTCACAGAAGAAATGATTGACTTCCTCAAAGCCGAGTCAAAGCGCAGAGGCATAAAATCTCCCGCAGACCTCAAAGACTCATTCACCGCAAAAATTGTTGACGAATTAAATTCCGTCAGCGGCATGGGACAGCCTTTCAGCCTCGAACATAGGCCGCTAGTCCTTCTCATGGCCGGGGTGAACGGAAGCGGCAAAACTACATCATCCGGCAAACTTGCGGCACTTTACGCCAAGCAGGGCAAGAAAGTCATAATGGCGGCGGCTGATACATTCCGTGCGGCGGCTGTCGAACAGCTCAAAGTATGGGCAGAAAGAGCCGGAGTCCGCGTAATAGCGCAGGGGCAGGGCAGTGATCCTGCGGCGGTTGCTTTTGACGCATGGAAGTCGGCTGAGTCCTCAAATACTGACGTGCTTATAGTCGACACGGCAGGGAGGCTTCACGACAAACATAACCTGATGGAGGAACTACGGAAGATTCACCGCATATTACTGCGCGAGGCAGGGAGCGAAAGACTCGAAACAGTATTAGTGCTTGACGCTGTATTAGGGCAAAATTCTGCGGCGCAGGCTGAGACGTTCAACAGCATAATACCCGTAACATCTATCATCCTCACAAAGTACGACAACACAGCAAAAGGCGGAGTCGTCATCTCAATAGCAAGAAAACTTCATATCCCCGTGCGTTATATAGGACTCGGCGAGGGAGCTGACGACCTTAACACGTTCAGCCCGGAAGATTTCGCCAATGCCCTTATGGAAATTAATCCGTGAACGAAAGAGATTACAGCCTCAAATACCTAACTCCTGAGTCAACGCTTCTGTATTTCCTGCGGACATTGTTCGCCTCGGCCGCTGAGTATGCAGTGTATATCCCTGACTCCGGCGACGTTATCATTCTCACGAAAGGCCAGCTCGTTTTTCTTGTTGAAAGGGGCTGTGCTGACGCAATGATTAAGACTCTCCCGCAGTTAGCCGCAAGAAATATCGTCAAGCCCATTAACCCGGAGGAAATAGAATACCCCGCCGAGTCCAGCGCGCTTTACGTTGAGACGGCCGGGACATTCATAGGGACTCTTAAGACCGCACTAAATCCCGATGAGCCTCAATATCCGCAGTGGTGGGACGCTCCTGTTCCTTTCGCCATATCATCGCGGGGAGTACTCCGGCTGAATGACACGGCGGTGAACATGTTCGGCAGCGGCCTGGAAAAGCTGAATGCCGCGGACCTTCCTGACCGGGACGAGTTTATAGTGAGGCTTGAAGGGACAAACGGCGCGAGGTTCATGGCGTTCCGAAAAGTTAGGCCGGGAATTTTCACGGTTGACGACTGCACAGAAGATCTCACTGACGCGCAGGACATAACATGGTGGGCGGCTGTCGGGCAGGCGTGGGTTAAAGAAATTGAGTCAAAGGGCGGAAAATGGCAGAGGCTCTCAGCAGTCCCGGAAGGAAAGAAGAAATCCTGCCGTGTGTGTGAATGGCAGGGGCAGGTTCAGGGGTATATTGACATTCAGATGCCGACAAGGAAGAAGCCCGCGCCGAAAACAGAGCCGGAAGAGCCTCCCGAACAGAAGCCGGAAATCCCGCCGGAAAATGAAGAGCCTATACAGCCTGAGCCGTTAAGCATGAGACAGCCCGATGACGTTATCGGGAGAATAGGCCCTCAGGCAATGGCACTTCTTGCCGCGGGGCAGTCAAGAGAAAACGGAGGGGAATACTTTCTATGAGAGAGCCGGAAGTCAAGAGAATCACCGGGATTTTGTACCCTGATGAAAATTTGCTTGCGTGGACTGTCGAACGCCTGACAGAAATCTGGGGTAATCCTGAAATTATGAGTCATCCTGTACCATTCAACAAGACAAATTATTATGACGAAATTTCGCCGAACCTGAAGCGTGTTTTTCTTTGCTTTCCGGGACTCGTGAACGCTTCCGGGCTTGCTGACTGGAAACATCAGGCAATCGATATTGAGGCCATGAGCCGAAAACCTGTCAGGGCGGTGAACATTGACCCAGGATATATTGACGGTGCGAGGCTGATTCTTGCGTCAACAAAAGACCACGCCCACAGAATATATTTGAGGGACGGAATTTTTGCTGAGGTAACAATGCGCTACAGGTTCAGGAAATGGGCGAGCTTTGATTACACTTTTCCCGATTTCGCAAGCGGAGTGTATGATGAATTTCTGTCGGCTGTGCGAAAATTATGGCTGAAGGAAAGCAGGCAGCCTCATTCCGTGTGCGTTTGACGGCGCAATACCAAGAAAGAAGGTTATATTATGGACGTTATAGCGAGTTTTGAGGATGAGTACGAATTTCTGAGCAACTTTTACGAGTGTGCTGTTACGTTTGAGGGATTGATTTACGGAAGCTCGGAGGCGGCGTTTCAGGCGCAGAAAACCTCAGGGCGAAATTCACGCAGAACCCGGACTTGTCGGACAAACTTCTTGCGACAAAGCAGGCACTCCTTGTCGAGGGAAATGACTGGGAGGATACATTCTGGGGCTTTGATGTCAATTTAGGTTACGGGCGGAATATGCTGGGTCAATTGCTCATGAAAATCCGGGCAGAGCTTCAGGGCAGGGCATAACATGTATAATATCCGCATGAAGGGAGATGATGAATTATGACCAGCGGAGATAATGCAGGAGGTATGCAGAGGCTTGAATTGTTGCTGAGGGAGCATTTTTCGCGGACGGAAAAGCAAATTTCAGATATGAGGGCGGAAAATGCAGAGTTTCACGCAACAATGATTAAGGAAATGGGCGCGTTCAAATCAGAAGTGAGGCAGGACATTGACACGTTCAAAACCGAAGTTAGACAGGACATCAAAGACTTCAAAGCAGAAGTAAAACAGGACATTGACACGTTCAAATCAGAGGTCAGACAGGACATTAAAGATTTCAAAGCAGAAGTAAAACAGGACATTGACACATTCAAATCAGAAGTCAAGCATGATATTGAAACGTTCAAAACCGAAGTCAGACAGGACATAACAGCAGTAAGGCAGGACGTTGGCGCGTTCAAGTCAGAAGTCAGACAGGGATTCAGAGAAGTGAAAGCGGAAATTTCAGAGCTTCAGAGAGATGTTACAGGATTACAGCATGATGTAGTAGGGTTGTATCACTGGGATTACTGGCTACTGTCAATAATTCTTGTTGTGTTCGCAATGCCTCAGATTGTCGCGGGAATAAAATCTCTTTTCGGTGCTATAGCTGACGGAATATCGCTGATTGCAAGAGCCTTCCGCGGAGAAGACAAACCGCAAAAATAATCCCCCCGCCTTTTGACGAGGGGACAAAATTTTTCTCAGCCTCCCAGATATGCCGCCCTCACTTTCGGATTGTTCAGCAGTTCCGAGCCGGTACCCGACAGACTCACCGCACCAACCTCAAGAACATACGCCCGGTGCGCGGCCTTCAATGCGGCAAAAGCATTCTGCTCCACAAGCAATATCGTTCTCCCCTGCGCGTTAATCTCCCGGATAATCTCGAACACCTCATCAACAAGAACCGGCGCAAGTCCCAAACTCGGCTCATCAAGCATAAGCAGGTCAGGACGGCTCATCAATGCCCGCCCAACCGCTAACATCTGCTGCTCACCGCCGGACAATGTTCCGCCCTTCTGCCTGTGTCGTTCCTTCAGGCGGGGGAAAAGCGTATACACATAATCCATATCAGCGGCTATCCCGTCAGAGTCATCACGTATATATGCCCCTAACGCTAAATTCTCCTCAACCGTAAGCTGAGGGAGTATTCTGCGGCCTTCGGGACTCAATGATATTCCGAGCTTCACATGATCTTCTGCGGGACGGCCTGCGATATTCACGGACTTATTGTCGCGGGGTGATGTGTAGGTCATTTCGCGGGCGGTTGATTTCGTCAGTCCCATTATTGAGCGGATTACGCTTGACTTCCCTGCACCGTTCGCGCCTATGAGGGTTACAATTTCCCCCTTGTTGATTTCGAGTGAGACATCTCGCACTGCATGTATTGCCCCGTAATTCACATTGAGGCCGTCAACTTTCAGCATTGGTGAACTCATTATGCTATGCCCCCTTTCGGCATTTCGTCTCCCCTGACAAGGGGAGGTGTCAGCTTGCTGACGGAGGGGTCGCTCTCCTGCGTAAGGGGAGGTGTCAGCTTGCTCACAGAGGGGTCGCTGGCGGAGGGGTCAGCTCCTAAATACGCCTCTATGACTCGCGGATTGGCTTTGATTTCCTCCGGCGTTCCCTCGGCTATGTGGACTCCCTGATCAAGCACGTGAATATAGTCGCACACATTCATCACAACCTTCATATCATGCTCAATCAGTAATATTGTCAGGTCAAATTCATCTCGCAGTCTCCGTATGAACTGCAAAAGCTCTTCTGACTCCTGCGGATTCATTCCGGCGGCGGGTTCGTCAAGAAGCAAAAATTTCGGACGTGTCGCCAATGCCCGCGCAATTTCTAGCCGTCTCTGCGCTCCGTATGGCAGTGAGGACGCTTTCTCGTAAGCAAAACCATCAAGCCCAAGCTGTGAAAGCAAGTCCATCGCCCTGGCTTTAGCGGCTGAGTCCTCGCGTATTACGTCCGTGAATATGAACGGGGCTAACGTCATCCACCACGAATATTTTTGACGTATCCGCGAGCCTGTCATAACGTTCTGCAATACTGTTTCATGGCCGAACAAGCGTATATTCTGAAATGTCCGGCTCATTCCCGCACGACAGACTTTATCCGGGCTTAATCCTCCGATCGACTCTCCCATGAATTTTATCGTTCCTGATGTCGGCTTGTAGAACCCGCTTATGACGTTGAAGGCAGATGTTTTCCCCGCTCCGTTAGGGCCGATGAGTCCCATTATCTGACCGCGCTTAATGTCAAAACTTAGGTCATCAATCGCCGACAGACCGCCGAATCTCAATGTTACGTTGCGGACTTCAAGCACCGAGTCAGACGAGGGAGTCTCAGTTTTGGGATGTGCTTTGCGTCTTGGGAAAAATATATCCCACGTGAACTCGCGCATTCCCATAATGCCCTCGCGCCGGAAGATGATAACGACAATCAGCAGTAACGAGAATATTACCATCCTCATGCCGGGTATGCCGGGGATATTTATGCTGCCTATTGTGATTGGGTTCTCGACGAATCTCAGCCACTCAAGCATTGTCGTAACTAGAGCAGAGCCGATAATAGAGCCTGTTACGCTTCCGAGTCCGCCCACAACGATTATCATCAAAATATTGTACGTCTGCGTAATCATGAACATTCGCGGGTCAATCGTCGTAATCAGATTTCCCATTAATGCCCCTCCGAGTCCCCCGCCGAAACAGCCCAGCGTGAACGCCAGCACCTTAACCCGGAACGTATTTATACCCATCATTCTCGCGGCTACCTCATCATCCCTCACTGCCCGCAGGACTCCGCCGAAATTGCTGCGCAACATGCAGACCATGCACAGCAGTACAACTCCGAGACAGCCCCAGCTCATGAACAGAGTCGTGTAGGCCGGTATACCTTTGAGGCCGAGTGAGCCGTTTGTGAGTCTCGCAGTGTTTGTGATTAGGATTCGTATTATCTCCGCAAAACCTAACGTAGCTATACCGAGATAATCACCGCCGAGTCTCAGCACAGGAAGCGCGACAATCAGCCCGAAAAACGCCGCAACGAGTCCCGCGATTATTATTGACGCTATGAAAGGCGTGTTGACTTCAAGCAGCCAGGGATAAATGTCCTCAAGAATCCACATGGCATTTTTCTGCGACGGCGTGAGAACAAGCAATGCGGAGACATACGCCCCTATTGCCATGAATCCCGCGTGGCCTAATGAGAACATTCCCGTAATGCCGTAAATGAGATTGAGACTCAGGGCTAGTATTGCGTTGATTGCGATTAGGTTAAGGATTCTCTGCCAGTAGCCATTAAGGAGAAGGGGAGCTTTTTCGAGGAAGTACGCGAAAAGTATAACGCTAATTACAGTGAGGATTAAATTTCGTGTGCGTCTCATTATATTTTGTCCTCCAATTTCTCGCCAAGTAACCCCGTAGGACGGAATAGCAGTATCATTATCAGCAGGAGGAACGCGAAAGCATCCTTATACCCCGAAAGAGTCGGGAAGAACGCAACCGACATAATTTCAACAAAGCCGAGAATTAATCCCCCTATCATCGCGCCCGGCACCGAGCCAATTCCCCCGAAAACAGCCGCGATAAATGCCTTTATTCCCGGAGTCATTCCCATGAACGGCTCAACACGAGGGTAACGCAATGCCCACATTATTCCCGCCACAGCCGCAAGCGCAGACCCAAGCCCGAACGCAAGAGCTATAATTTTGTTGACTGATACGCCCATCATCCTTGTTGCTTCAATGTCGAACGATATAGCCCGCATAGCCAGTCCCGGCTTTGTGCAGTACAAGAGCCACAAGAGTCCACCGACTAGCAGGAACGACACTACCGGCACGAGAATCCCAAGAGGAATCAGCCTGACACCGCCGGAAAACTCGATAGGCTTCATGAGAATCGGAGGCTGTACGACAGGCCGCGGCATTCCAGTGAACACAACAACCGCGAAATTTTCGATGAAGAATGATACTCCTATCGCGCTGATTAGGGCAGAGATTCTCGGAGCTTCCCGCAATGGCTTGTAGGCGATTCGGTCAACGAGGAGTCCGCAAATTGTCGTGAGGATTACAGCAATGATTACGCCGACAGCCCAAGGGAGATGGTAGACGATTGTCGCAAAGTAGACGAAATACGCGCCCAGCATGAATATATCGCCGTGAGCGAAATTTATGAGCCTCAAAATTCCGTAGACCATTGTATAGCCCACAGCAACAAGCCCGTAAAGTGAGCCGAGACTCAATGCGTTAATGAAATGCTGAATGAATATATTTAAGTTCAAATATTTTCAGCCCTTTCTGTGAATTTAGGATTATGAGATTGTATCATTGTCCGCAAAAAAATTTTGTCCGCAGAATTTTTACATTCCGCAAAAAAAAAACAGAGCCGGGATTTTCTCCCAGCCCTGCCGGAATTTTCGCGCCCGTTTTACACTTCAGGCTTCACGATTCCGATAAATGTCTTTTTCCCGTTCTTTATCTCAACGATTCCCATGTCTTTCTCTGCGTCATGGGTGGCGTTGATTGTCGTCATTCCTGTAACTGTCGGAAGGTCTTTCACGGTTTCGAGAGTGTCGCGGATTCTTGCGGGGTCGGTGCTTCCGGCTCTCTCGATTGCGTCCTTCAGCATTATGTAGCAGTCGTAACCCAGAGCGCAGTTTACGTTAGGGGCTTTGTCGGGGTGGACTTTGTTCCATGCCTCTGTGAATGCCTTTGCGGTGTCGTTCATTTCGGGCATTGAGGGGTCATAGGCAAATGTCGTATGCATGAAGCCTTCTACAGCGTCCCCGCCGAGCGTAACGATTTCGGGGTTGTCCATTGCGTCAGCACCGATAAATTTGAACGTTGCGCCGAGTTCTTTGGCCTGCTTGAGGACAATTGCGCCCTCCGCGAAATATGCAGGGAGGAACACTATATCCGGCTTTGCCTCCATAAGGCTTGTGAGCTGGGCTGTAAAATCCGTGTCGCCGGTCTGATACATGAGGCTTGCGACAATTTCCCCGCCCATTTTCTTGAAGGAGTCGCGGAAGAATTTTCCGAGTCCAACGCTGTAATCATTCGACATGTCAACGAGGGTAGCGGCCTTCTTGAGTCCCAAATGCCTGAATGCGTATGTCGCCGCCCCCGCGCCCTGAAACGGGTCAATGAAGCAGACGCGGAAATAGAACTTTTTGCCCTGAGTCACAAGAGGATTCGTGCATGATGTTCCGATTACGGGGACTCCGGCTTTCTCTGCGACTTCTCCCCCGGCCATAGCCAGCGATGAGCCGTATGTGCCGATTATCGCGTTCACTTTGTCATTCTCGATGAGGCGTGTTACGGCGTTGGCGGCCTCTACCTTGTCTGACTTGTTGTCGACTATGACAAGCTCGACTTTCTTCCCGGCGATTTCGGGGAATAACGAGTGTGCTAACTGCGTTCCCTCAAGCTCAAGCTGTCCGCCGAAAGCATTTTGCCCCGTCAGGCAGTTGAAGACTCCGACCCTTATCACATCGTCAGCCGCAAAAGCGCAGGAAGTGAGCATTAACACGAGCATTAACGCCGCTGAAATTTTACGCATTGTGAAAATACATCTCCTTTGTGTTTTTTGTGGATTGCGGAAATTATATCACGCACGGAATTTTACTCGGCGGCATGAAGGGACATATAAGCCGCGACTCGTTTTGCGACGTTGGCTTTGATGTTGCTGTAGTAGAACGTGTAATCGTTATCGTGTCTTACGTCCGGCCCGAAATATTCCAGTGTGATTCTTGCGGCTTCTTCCGGCATTGGGTCGGCTTTTGCGTTCGTTACCAAAACACCGCGTGCAAGATTTATTTGCGCGTCTGCACCTATGTCAGCGATTACGTGTTCTCCCTTTTCGTTCACAATGAGCGAGCCTAAATTTTCGCTTGCGGGTGCGTAAGTCTCATCGAGCTTCCAGTTCAGAGGGTTAATGCTGATTGCTCCCGAAAGTACTACAATATTCGAGGCGTTTTGCTTTACATTCATTGAGCCTTCTGTGTTCCAGCTGATGACAACTCCCGTGTCAGTCTCACCTGTCGCAAACTTCAAATGCGGGCAATTTTTCAGGTCATCTTTTGTTACTGAGTAGCCTATGACGTAAGCGGCGATCATTCGTTTGTAGTAATCGGGATGTTCAGCAAAATATTTTTTGAGTACGAGTCTTACGAGTGCTGACCCTTGGCTGTGTCCTGCGATGATGAACGGCCTTCCGTTGTTGCAGTTCGTGAAGTAGTAATCAAGCGCGGCTGTTATGTCGCTGTAGGGTATTCCTGAAATTGCCGCGTCAATATCGCCAGTCTCAAGCCAGGATTTTTTCATGACTATCATTCCCGCCTGACGGTAATACGGCATGAATATATTTGTGCATTCCTCGAACACAGTTGCGTGAGCTGAATATTCTTCCGGAAACCGCGCTAACATTTCTTCATTGTCGAGCGGAGCATATTCGGGTGAATCTTCTTTCAGGCTGTCGAATACATACGATGTTGAGTTGATATAGAACGTATCAGCGTCCTTTGTGATTTCCGGGAACTTGTACCAGCTCGCCCTTTGTGAATAATCGGGAGCATTCCCCGCAAAAGCGCAGGCACCGAACATTAACACGAGAATTAACGCCGCTGAAATTTTACGCATTGTGAAAATACATCTCCTTTGTGTTTTCTGTGGATTGCGGAAATTATATCACGCATGGAATTTTACTCGGCGGCATGAAGGGACATATAAGCCGCGACTCGTTTTGCTGCGTTGGCTTTGATGTTGCTGTAGTAGAACGTGTAATCGCTTTCGTGCCTGCCGTCAGGGCCAAAGAAATCTCCGGCAACCTTGGCTAATTCCTCCGGCATTGGCTCGATTTCGGCGTTCGTTACGACTGTTCCGCGTGAAAGAACAATCTGCGCGTCTGCTCCAACATCGCCAATTTCAAGTTTGCCTGTCTTTTCGTTCAGAACGAGAGAGCCGAGATTCTCGCTTGCAGGGGCGTAAGTCTCATCGCGCTTCCAGTTCAGCGGGTTGATACTGACTGCGCCCGGCAATAATACAGCGGTCTTTACATTCCCTTCAACATTCTTTTTGCCCTCAGTGTTCCAGCTGATGATGACTCCCGTGTCGGTCTCACCTTCCGCGAATTTCAGGTGCGGAAATGATTTGAGGTCGTCTTCTGTTACGGAGTAGCCTATGACGTAAGCGGCTATCATTCGGCTGTAGTATTCGGGATGCTCCCTGAAGTATTTTTTGAGGACGAGTCTTGTTATGGCTGATCCCTGACTGTGTCCTGCGATGATGAACGGCCTACCCCCGTTGCAGTTCGTGAAGTAGTAATCAAGCGCGGCTGTTATGTCGCTGTAGGGTATTCCTGAAAATACTGCGTCGCTTTCCCCGGTCTTTTTCCAGACTTCCCCTGCGTGCTTTAAGCTGACCTGCCTATAGTACGGCATGAATACATTTGTTGAGTCCTCGTATGCACTTGCCTGCAAAATGTAGCACGCTTCCGCACCCTGCCTCATTTCGTCATTGTCGAGCGGCGCGTAATCGGGATCGCCTTCTTTGAAGCCCATATATTCTGTTGGGTAGATGAAAAACGTATCAGCGTTCTTTGTGATTTCCGGGAATCTGCACCAGTTTTCCTTCTGCGAATAATCGGGAGCATTCCCCGCAAAAGCGCAAGCACCGAACATTAACACGAGAATTAACGCCGCTGAAATTTTACGCATGGTAAGAATACAACTCCTTTGTTTGTTTTGTGGAGATTGCGGAAATTATATCATGCATGGAATTTTATCCGCCTGAGAATGAATCCCACCGCAAGAATCACAAGCACCGTCCCCGCTCCCATACTGCACCCGGATGATGACCCGCTCCCGCGTGAACGCTTTTCGAGAAGGTCATACGCCGCTTTCACGTCAAGAAGCCCCGTCCGGCTGACTCTCCCGGCTCCGTCAAGTTGCTTGTAACGCCCGTAAATGAACTCATACCTCACTTTAAGGGAGTTTATCTCATCAGCGCGCTTGTCAGGGGAAATTTTCCCCCTTGCTATCATTTTGTCAACTTCCGCGACTAACTCCTCATCTGTCGGTACGGCGTAAGTATAGGGATACACAACCGGATTAATGTCCCTGTTCGCCCCGTCAAGAAGGGCTGATTTTATCTGTCTAGGCTCTGCGTTCGGGAATGCCGACATCAGCAAGGCCGCCGCTCCCGTAACATGAGGTGTTGCCATTGATGTCCCGTTCAAATATTTGTACATGGCCGGGTTTTTGCCTTCTATTGCAATCGGGGAGTAAGTGCTAAGGATTCTGACTCCCGGCGCGGCTATGTCTACTTTTTCGCCCCAGTTCGTGAAAGACGCTGCCTTGTCCGCCGAATCTATAGCTCCCACTACAATAAGGTTGTTCAGCCCGGTGAATGACGAGGGATAATCGTACATTCCTTCCTTAAAGACGTTACTGTCGCTGGGATCGTCAAACGGTGCAGGCGCGCCAACCTGAAGCCCTGAGTTTCCGGCGGCAACTACAATCAACGTCCTGTTGAGGGAGTCGAGTGCCTGATATGCCATGTAGTAGACATCATTCCGCATTTCGTCAGGCGTGAAGGGAAGAGCAGCACCCAGCGAGAAATTCAGCGCGGCCAGCCTCATATCAGAGTCCCTGCGGAGAAGGCTCACGATGTAATTCAGGGCGCGTATTTCGTAGTTGATTGTCTCGTAAGCGTTCTCTGTGTCGAAAACTCTCACGGGGATAATTTTCACGTTCCAATTTACCCCGGCGACACCGAGATTATTATTTCCGACCGCGCCGATTGTCCCCGCAACGTGAGTCCCATGACCCTGAAAATCAGCGTCCCAGCTCACATTACGCAGGTCATATTCTCCGCTTACTGTATGTGTGTTGAAGCCGTACTCTGTCGCAATATTGGCCGTCAAGTCCGGGTGCCGGTATATTCCTGAGTCAACAACGCAGGCGTAAATGTAGTGAGTCCCCTTTGTGCTGTCCCACACCGCCGGGGCGTTTATGGCCTTCAGTCCCCAGCATAAATCCGCGCTAGGGTCATCGGGAAATGCTGAAGCCTCGAACGACTGACTCCGGGTGTAATAGTTCGGCGATGCTGTGATTACGTCCGGGCGGGCTTTGAGGGCAGAAATTAATTCCTCCGCTGACTTTTCCTGCGAACGCACAAGAACGAATATTCCGCCGTCAATTTCGGACAATGCCTCGTAAGTTTCAGCCACTGACGCGCCAATCTCCTCCGCCGCCTGAATGACTCTGTCGCTTGCCGACGATACGCTTACCCCTTCAGGCACACGGAAAACCGCTAGAGCCTCGCCCTTTGCGTAAGTCTCAGAAAACGCAGGGCAGGAAAGAATCATCACAGCAAAAACTGACAGCGCAAAAATTTTTCTCTTCATGAAAATATTACCTCCTCTGAATTATCGTAACGCTGCTATTTTTTTGTCCCAGCCGGCCCGCTTTATGTGAAGAGTCATTAACACGGTGCATACAAACCAGCCGAGAGGATAGCCGATAGCTATAAAGTATACCGACTCAGTCAAACGCGATATGATAAATAAATATATCTGCCGGAACACTACGAACGACATTAGCATTATCATCATGGGACTCTTAGAGTCGCCGACTCCCCTTAACGCCCCGGCCTGTATCTGATTCGTTGCGTTCACGGGGTCAAATATGCTGTTGAGTCTCAGGAACAACACCGCGAATCCGATGACGGCGGAATCCTGGTTGAACAGCCCTGCGATATTCGGCGCGAAAATGTACAGGCACATAATGATACATGCGGAAATGCTCCACGATATGCACAGCCCCTGAAGGAGTCCTTTGCGGATTCTGTCGGGGTTCCTTGCTCCGGCGTTCTGTCCGACAAAAGTTGTTACAGCCATTGCCATGCTCTGAGTCGGGAGAATCACGAAAGCGTCAACGCGGGCATAGATTCCCCATCCTGCTGTCGAGGCCGCCCCGTATGAGTTGATATATGCCTGTACAAAGACGTTTGAGAATGATGTTACGGCCATCTGAAATCCTGCGGGGAATCCAATGGCAATAATCCTGCGTAATATTTTCGTGTCTATTCTCATCTCGTGCCATGTCAGACTATGGACTTCATGACTCCTGAACAGTATCGCGAATATAATCAAGCCTGAGACTAACTGAGATATTATTGTGGCATAAGCGACTCCCGCAACGCCCGACTTAAATTTTATGACGAACAGCAAATCAAGAAATATATTCAGCACTGACGCTAATATGAGGAAATACAGAGGCCGTTTTGAGTCACCGACCGCCCGGAGAATCGCGCTTCCCATGTTGTATAGCATAGTCCCGCCCAGTCCAAGCGAGAATATTTGCAGGTACACTACAGCTTCACGGAAGACTGACTCAGGAGTATTCATCATGCGGAGCAGGTGAGGAGTCGAAAAATAGCCCAAGGCGGAAATCACAAGAGCCATGATTATTGTTGAGACTACTGCGGTGTGAGTGGCCTTGCGGAGGCTGGGAATGTCTTTCGCGCCGAAATACTGCGAGATTACCACGCTTGCGCCCATTGCCAGCCCGATAAACAGTCCGATTAACGTAATCACGATTGGGATTGTTGATGTTACCGCGCCGAGAGCGTCAGCCCCTACGAAATTTCCGACTACTATGCTGTCTACTGTATTGTATAGCTGCTGAAAGATATTGCCGACAAACAGAGGAAACGCGAAACTGATTAAATGTTTCCATATTGTTCCGTCTGTCATGTCTTTTACGTGTGAAATTTTTGGCAAGATATTACCCCCCTTTGACGGGAAAAATTTTAGGGCATGAGTGAAACAGGGTCAAACAAAAACCGCCGTCCCCGAAAAAAGGACAGCGGCAATATTTCCGTGTGTGATAAATTATTTCGACTTCACGAGGATTGCGCTAACGGGAGTTTTCTCCGGGAATGAGCTTGCCGGATACGCTGAGGGATTCTCGACTGCCGCGACAAGTCCCTTGAGTCCAACGATGCCGATGTTGGCGGAGTCCTGCGCTACCGTTCCCGTAAGATTTCCTTCCTTCACCGACTGAATAGCGTCCGAGTCTCCGTCAGTCCCGCATACGTAAATTTCTCCGAGCTTGCCCGCGACTATTACGGCCTGAATCGCGCCCATCGCCATGCCGTCATTGCAGCAGTAAATAGCCTTCAGGTCCGGGAATTGCTGTATCCACGTCATAGCGGTGTCCATTGCTATTTGCCTGTCCCAGTCGCACGACTTAGCCGCAACGATATTCATGCCTGCCTCAGTGAAAGCGGCCTTAGCACCCTTTGCGCGGTCTTCTGATGACTGATTGCCCGCGAGTCCCTCAATGACTCCGACCTGTGCGCCTTTCGCGAGGAGTGAAGCGAGATATTCCCCGCCCATGTGCCCGATCTGAATGTTGTCCGATGAGTCGAACCCTACGCAGACGGCTCCCTGACGCTTCATTTCGCCCTCGTCGAATCTTTCGTCAATGTTCCAGATTGTTATACCGGCCTCGTTTGCTTTCTTGACTCCGGCGATGAGGTTGACTCCGTTGCAGGGTGCTATGGCGATTCCCGCGTAGCTCCCGGAGTTAATGCAGTTCTCAAGAATCGCGAGCTGTCCCTCGTAGTCAATATCGCTCTGAGCTGCGAACATGTCGACATCAAGCCCGTTGTCTTTGGCGTACTTTGCTGTGCCGTCGTGCATTGTGCGCCAGAAATCGGAGTTTGTTGTCTTGAGGATTACGGCGTACTTTTTCGCGGCAATCGCGCCAGAAGCCATCGTAACGACAAGGCAGAGGGTTAATATTGCGGTGAGAAACTTTTTCATTGTAACAAGTCCTTTCACGTTTTATTTTTCCTGAATCACTTTTGTGACTCGGATTCACTATTTTCTTGATGATGTTGATACAAGGTGATCCAATGTTACGGCGACAATAATCAATGCTCCCATCACAACTTTCTGCATTGAAGCGTCAATCATTAATACCGTCATTCCGTAGTTGATGATTCCGATGATGAGTCCTCCTGCGACAACGCCCGGAATTTTCCCGACTCCGCCGAAAAAGCTCGTGCCTCCGATAATCGTTGCGGCAATCGCGAAAGTCTCATAGCCTGTTCCCGCTGTAGGTGCCGCCGCGTTAAGCCGTCCCGTCAAGACAATTCCCGCAAGCCCCGCGCATGTCCCCGAAATCATGTAGACGATCATTTGATGGCGGTGAACGTTAATTCCTGAGTACCACGCCGCCTCACGGTTACCGCCCAATGCGTAAAGATTCCTGCCGACCTTTGTCCGCGCCGTAACGAACCAGAGAATCGCCGCCGCAATCAGCGCGATTATTGCCCCGACAGGAAGGACGTTCCACAGTGTAGCGTTCATGAATTTCGAGAAGCCCGCCGGGAATCCGTAGACGCTTGACGAGTTTGACACAACGAGCATTAACCCAAAGTAAACCGTCTGCATACCAAGCGTAATGATGAAGGGGTGAAGCCCGGTCTTGTTGATCATGAATCCGTTGAGCGCACCGATTAGAGTCCCGCAGAGAACGCCCGCGATACATGCGATGACCCACGGAGTCCCGGCACGCATGAGAAGAGCGGAGCACATGCCAGTAAGACCGCAGGCCGCCGAGATTGAGAGGTCAATATATCCCAAGAGTATGGCGAAAAATTCACCGAGCGCGAGAAGGATATTCACGGCTGACTGTCTGAGAATCTGCGGGATTGATGTTGACGAGAACACCGCCGCAGGACGCGCCACAGCAAGAATGACGAGCAGTAGCAGAAGTATGCTTATTGTTCCGAATCTCTGCCAGAACGCCGCGAAATTAAACGCTTTTTTCTCACTCATTGTAATTTTTCCTCCCTGTTATTCGCTCGTTGATATTCGCACAATTTCTTCTTCTGTTGCCGTGCGTCCGTCAAGAATCGCTTTAAGCTCCCCGCCGTGAAAGACTGCAATGCGGTCGCAAACGGATAATAACTCTGTCTGCTCTGACGAAATCATGAGGACTCCCCGGCCATGTTCGGCAAGCCTCCGCATGAGTATGTATATTTCGCTCTTGCTGCCGATGTCGATTCCCTTTGTGGGTTCGTCAAAGATGAGAATCTCACTGTCAGCCGCGAGCCATTTTCCGAGAATGACTTTCTGCTGATTTCCGCCGGAAAGGTCTACGGTCATTTGCTCCGGGCCTGTGCATTTCACGTTGAGGGCTGTAATCTGCTCGGAGGCCCATTTGTTTTCTTTTGACTCATTGAGGAGTCCGCCGAGTCCGCCTGCTGTTGACTCTTTGATGTACGGCTCAATAGAAATATTTTCCCTGCACGTGAAATTTTTTGCGAAGCCTAATTTACGCCTGTCCTCCGTGAGCATTCCGATTCCCTGCTTGATTGCCGCGTAGGGTTCGTGAATGTCAAGCTCCTTGCCCCGCAAGAAGACCTGCCCCGCGCTTTTCGGCACAGCTCCGAAAACGGCCTCCATTGTCTCAGTGCGTCCTGCACCAACAAGCCCTGCGAATCCGAGAATTTCCCCCTCGTGAAGCTGGAACGATACATTTCTGCAAGTCCCATCGGAGCGCGTTATGTTCCTTGCCTCGAATATCACGGGATTTTTCACAAGCTCGTCCGCTGTCTTGTCCGCGAAATATGTACCCTTTATTTCACGCCCTACCATCAATTTTATGATGTCATCAAGCGAGAGAGAGTCCGCCGGGTAAGTGCCGACATATGTCCCGTCTTTGAGGACTGTTATTCGGTCGCCGATGGCTTTAAGCTCCTTCATTTTGTGGGAGATGTAGACGATCCCGCAGCCCTTTGCTTTAAGCTCGCGGATTAATCCGTGGAGGCGGTCAACTTCTGAGGTTGTGAGAGATGTTGTAGGCTCATCGAGAACGATTACCCTTGCGCCGGAGACGAGAGCCTTTGCGATTTCGCAGAGCTGTTTTTCCGGGACTGCGAGATCCCCGACAAGGGTTGCGGGGTCATGGCGTATTCCGACTTGTTCGAGGACGGATTTTGCGCGGTCTTCCATTGCTTTGAAATCAACAACGGGAATGCCGAGAAATTTTTTCTCCGGGAGTTTTCCGACAAAGAGATTCTCAAGAATTGACAGCTCATTTATCACGCTCAACTCCTGATACACAATCGCTATTCCTTCTTCAACTGAAGTTTTTGTTGACAGCTGTGTGTATTCATGGCCGTTGCAGATAATTTTTCCTGAAGTCGGCTGATAGACTCCCGAAAGAATCTTCATGAGGGTAGATTTTCCCGCGCCATTTTCGCCGACAAGCACATGAACTTCACCGGGCATAATGTCGAAGCTGATACCGTCAAGAGCTTTTACGCCGGGAAAAGTTTTCGTGATGCCGATCATACGAATTAAAGGCTCCACAATATTGACTCCTCCTTCTGATTTTGATGACGTGGAAATGAGGAAATATTTTTATTATTTGGGTTTCTGTAATATAATTTAGCGGAAAAATTTTGTCAATATTATTCATTTCCCAATAACAAAAATTTCATAAGGGGGTAAGTTGTTCCATGAAGTATGGAATCTATGCGCCGTATTGGACTCATGAATGGACATCCGACTACGAATACTACATCCCGAAAGTTAAGCGTCTCGGCTTTGACATCCTCGAAATTTCCTGCGCCGCGTTCATGGAGAAGTACACGACAGAAGCGAAAATGTTAGACCTGCGGAAATGCGCCGAGGACAACGGAGTCATTCTTACGTCAGGTTACGGCCCGACACAGCAGCAGAATATCTGCTCAACCGATCCCGAAATCGTCAAACGCGCAATGGCTTTCTTCCGGGAGCTTCTGCCGAAACTCAAGGTCATGAACATTCACATTCTCGGAGGCGGACTCTATTCCTATTGGCCGCTTGATATGAGTCTCCCGATGGACAAGGAACGAGATTTAGAGGTCTCAATCCGTAACATGAAGGAGCTTGCGAAAGTCGCGGAAGACTGCGAGGTTACATTAGGGATGGAAGTCCTTAACCGCTTTGAAGGCTACATGATTAACACGTGCGAGGAGTGCAAGAAATATATTGACGCAGTAGGAAGCCCCCGCGTGAAAATCATGCTTGACACTTTCCACATGAATATCGAGGAAGACAACATGGCCGCGGCGGTTCGTTCTGCGGGAAAAGATTTATGTCATCTCCATTTGGGTGAACAGAATCGCAGAGTCCCCGGAAAAGGTACGATAGACTGGGCGGCACTCGGTCAGGCATTACGCGACATCAATTATCAGGGCGCGGCAGTGATGGAGCCTTTTGTGCTTTCGGGCGGGACAATCGGAAAAGAGATTCGCGTGTGGCGTGATTTAGTACCTAACGCAACGGAAGAAATGTTAGACCGAGACGCAGAAGGCGCAGTAAGATTCGTGCGTCATGTATTCGGGCTGTAAAGGGATAAATTTCCCGTGAAGCAAAATTCTATCATCGGAGGAATCATCAGCATGAAGAAAGTATTATCGGCGTTGCTTGTTGTTGCGGTGTTGTGTTCCGTGTCATTCGCGGCGGAACTTCCGAAAGGCTATCAGGTCAAGAACGGCTATAATCCGGCGGATTTCGTCTCAAAGAAAAATCCCTCAGAGTTTCGCATGGCCGTCATCGTGAAGGGAGTCGCGGACTGGTTCTCACGTCTTGAAGTCGGCGTAACGAAATTCGCAAAAGATTTCGGCGTTGACGCAAAAGTCCAGTTCCCGGCGACAACTGACGCGGCTTCACAGCTTGAGATTATCGACTCACTTCTCACACAGAATTATGACGCGATAATAGTCGTCCCGAATGACTCCAGCGCGTTAGAGGAATCACTCGGCAACGCATTAGCTCACAAAATCGTCGTCATCGGTCATGAAGCGTCGAACCTCGTCAACTGTCTGTATGATACTGAGGCTTTCAACACGTCCCAATACGGCGAGGCAATGGCGGACGCTCTCGCGACAGCCACCGGCGCAAAAGGTACATATGCTCTCATGGTGGGCTACACGACATCAATAACTCACATGGAGTATGCGAAATTTGAGGCTGACTACATCAAGAAGAAATACCCCGAATTGAAGCTCCTCAATGACGAAGTGCCGACATGCGAGTCTCAGGAGTCAACAACAACAGCATACGAGCAGGCAAAGCAGATACTCAAGAGCAATCCTAATCTCGCTGGATTCATCTGCCACTGCTCAACAGACGGAGGCGGAATCGCTCAGGCCGCTGAAGAAATGGGACTCAAAGGAAAGGTGAAGATTGTTGCCGCCGGTGTGCCGTCATCATATGCGCGTGAGCTGAAAGACGGAGCAATCTACAGCGTTACAACGTGGGATCCTGCGCTTTCGGGATATGTCGCCTGCCTCACAGCGTACAACATTCTTACGGGCGTTCCTGTCGGCCAGGGGTCAGACCTGTCAGCAAAAGGAGCAGCACCGGGATATGAGTCAGTCAACCTCATTGTCGGCGATAATAACTGCTTAATCGGTAACGCTCCCTGCATAGGCACAGCGGAGAATGTAGACAGCTTATTCTAGGGAAAATTCGAGACAGTGAAAATCTGAATGAATGTCCGTCCGTGCAAGCTATGAATTGTCCGGGCGGCATTTCTTTTTGTGAAAGGAGGAAAATTTTGTGCCTGACTATATTTTGAACTGCAGGGGAATCTGCAAATCTTTCGGCGGAGTCCATGCCCTGAGAAATGTTGATTTGCGGGTACAGCGCGGTGAAGTACATTGCCTCGCGGGTGAGAACGGCTGCGGGAAATCGACAATCATCAAAGCTATCTCAGGATTCCAGCCGCAGGACTCCGGCACAATTGAGTTCAACGGCAAGACGTACAAATCATTATCGCCCGTTCTTTCTATCGATTTAGGGATTCAGGTCATCTATCAGGATTTATCGGTCTTCCCAAATTTAACGGTGCAGGAAAATTTAGCCATTAACACCGTGCTTTCACACAAGACAAAAATCTACAATCACCGTCAGCAAAGAGAAATCGCAAAAAAGGTGATGGAGACTCTGAATCTGAATTTAGACCTCGATGTGAGAGTCGAGCAATTGCCGGTAGCGTCGAAACAGTTAATCGCAATCGCAAGAGCGTTATACGCAAAGGCCAATTTCCTGATACTTGACGAGCCTACTACAGCATTAACACGCAAGGAAGTAGATCGACTCTTTGAGCTTATACGAGGACTCAAGGAAAAAGGGATGACCGTGCTTTTTGTCTCGCACAAACTTGATGAGATGTACGAGATTTCCGACAGCATAACGATAATGCGCTCAGGGGAAGCCGTCTACACAGGTGAAATGAAGAGTCTTAGCGAGGACGATTTCACGCGCTACATGACCGGCCATGACATAGCTTTTGACACGAACAAGCACCCGGAAGGACGAATCCGCAAAGACGTTCCGCCCGCGCTTGAAGTGAAAGATTTGTCGGGGCCGGGATTCCGTCATGTGTCATTCTCGGTTCAGCCCGGCGAAATTCTCGGAATCACAGGTCAGTTAGGCTCAGGAAGAAGCGAGCTGTGCAATACACTTTTCGGAATCACAAAGTCAGAAGGCGGCAAAATTTCACGGGACGGAAAAGAGACCAGCATTCACTCCGTTAATGACGCGATACAGAACGGTATAGCCCTCGTTCCTGAAGACAGACTCACAGAAGGATTATTTTTGCCCGTCTCAATCATGGAGAATATCACGCTCGTAAACTACAAGGATTTCACACACAGCGGAATCCTCAGCCAGTCAGCGCAGGAGAAAAACTCTTCCGAATGGGTCAAAGAGATTCACGTGAAGACGGACGATCATTTATTGCCCGTTCAGACGCTATCAGGCGGGAATCAGCAAAAAGTAGTCCTCGCTAAATGGCTGTCGACAAAGCCGAAAGTATTAATCCTCAACGGCCCGACAGTAGGAGTCGACATTGGCGCGAAATACGACATATACCAGCATTTGAGGGATCTTGCCTCGTCAGGAATGGCCGTGATTGTCGCGTCTGATGACTTGGCCGAGGTTGTGAGGCTCTGCGACCGCTCAATAGTCATGCGCGGGGGCGTTATGTCGGGCGAGATTCCCGGCCATGAGCTTACAGCAGAAAATCTCACGAAAGCCATAATGTAGAAAGGAGGTCTTAACGTGAAAAAATTACTGGGAAAAAATGAGTTTTACGTTGCGTTAATCATCGTGATTCTTGCGGCGTTCATTCAGGCGAAATCGGGATTATTTTTCGCCGTCAACAACATTGTAGACCTCTTCAGGGCTATAACAGTCAACGCAATTTACGCCCTCTGCGCGATGTTCGCATTCGTCAGCACCGGGGCTGATGTCTCGTTCCCAATGATAGCCGGAATGAGTACGTATATTGTCTTCAAGCTCGGTGTTGAGACTGGACTCCCGGCTTTTGTCCTCGTGATTATCGCGCTTCTTATCGGGGCGATTTGCGGGTGCGTCAATGGATTCTTTATCGTCAAGTTTCATTTCAACTCGCTGATTGTTACCCTGTCAACGTCATCAATCTGCTACGGAATCGCTTTCGGTGCGCTGAAGGGAGTCCGCATTAATGTCCCTGACCCGTTTATGCCGTTTGCGAATTGGAACATACTGAAGGTTACGAGCGCACAGACAGGACTCGGCGCGTCTCTTCACGGGGCGTTTGTCGTGATGTTATTGATGTACCTTTGCGCGTATATCGTCCTGAATCACACGATGATAGGCCGTGCGATTTACGCGATCGGGGGCGATGAGGTTTCAGCACGGCGGGCTGGGTTCAAGGTTGACGCGATTCGCTTCTCCGTGTTCGTGGCGAATGGTATTGCGTCTGCTATCGGCGGACTCTGTTACGCCTGCATGTGCCGGAACTGCTCCCCGATGGAATATTACGGCGGAGAAATGATAGTAATCGCGGCAATAGTTTTAGGCGGAGTCAGACTCACGGGCGGACATGGATCGCTGTTAGGGTGCTTCTTGGGAACGTTCCTTCTTGGGATGGTCTCGAACTCGCTGACGATGATAGGAGTCTCGGTGTACTATCAGAATGTATTTCTCGGAATAATAATCATTCTCGGAGCGTCAATAGCGGCGATACAGGCGGCAAGGTCAATGAAAACTGTATCAGCGTCAGAAATGGAGGGGACTAACTCATGAGAAGGAACAGTGATTTTATCCGTATGCTGATGATTCTGGCGGTGCTTCTGATTTTCGCCGGAATTACTCGCGGTTCTGCGTTCATGAGCGTGTTAAACTTTCAGACGATAGGCAAGCAGCTCACAGAATACGGCCTTATGGCAATGGGACTCTCCCTCGCAATGATAACAGGAGGTATTGACCTCTCAACTGTATACATCGCTAACTTGTGCGGGGCTTCAGCGGCTCTCATAATGAAGTCAATAGCTCCTCACGGCGAAATTTACGGGATATTGATTGCGTGTGTCATTGCTCTTGTGATTGGACTCATTTGCGGGGGGCTGAATGGCTTTCTCGTGTCAGTCGTAAAAGTTCCTCCGATGCTGGCGACTCTGGGAACGTATGAGCTTTTCTACGGGATAACTATAGTATTGTCGAACGGGAAATCTATCACATCAATTTCAGCCTTCAAGAAATTTGCGTCAACGATGGTATTCGGGGTAGTGCCTCTTCCGTTTGTGATATTCGTAGTCGCGGCGGTGATTCTGTCTGTGATTATCGGGATGACACCTTTCGGGCGTAGGCTTCACCTTGTGGGCGTGAACTCAAAGGCGGCGGCATTCTCAGGAATCAACAATGTTAGAGTCGTTACGGCGGCTTATATGATTTCGGGACTGTTGGCGGCGATTGCGGGATTAATCAGCCTGTCGCGTGTTGCGTCAGTGAAGGCCGATTTTGGGAGCAGCTATGTAATGATGACGATATTAATTGCTGTTCTCGGAGGGTGCGACCCTGACGGCGGAAGCGGAGAGATTCCCGGCGTTGCTGTGGCGGTAATAGTGCTTCAGGTGATTTCGGCGTACCTCAACACAATATCATGGATAAATAATTACTATCGGCAGGCACTTTACGGGCTGTTGCTGTTAGGGTTCATGACGTACAAATATTTCCGTGTAAAGCGGAGACGTTAGCGCAAAAAAAAAATGCCTTCTCCGGGAAAAACGGGGGAGGCTTTTATTTTTCACATTGGCACAAGATAAAGGCTATGGAAAAAAACAGCAAAAACAAAGATAATATTCCGCGTAAATCCGAACAAACATAAAATTTCCGTCATCGATATTACTTGAAACTTTAAGCCCTGTCATTCAAAGCTGAAGGATGTGAAAGAGCGTGAACAGTTTATTACGGTTTTGCACGACAGACACCGCGCAGATTTTTGCGGCATGGGTTTTGTCGACAGCACTTTTCGCCGCGCTGATAACCTACATATCAAAGCACCCGCATAAAAGAACGCTCCCGCTAAAGATATTTTTTGCGGCCATGTTCATTGGAGGGACGGCAATGTACTGTGCATTCCATTGGCTAGAGATTCAACAGGTTCTCGGCGGCCATCTTGAGAATAAGAGCCTTGACTGGGTGAAAAGCGGCAATGCTTCAGCCCTCGACTATATTCTTTACGTGATAATGGTATCTGTTATGGACGTAGGCATGATGTTTTCCGGACGTGGCAACAGCACTGTATTCTACAATCTCCCTGTCTCAAGAAATCCGGCGGCTGTGCTGTTGTTCTGGATGATTCACCTTGTCGCCTTTTACACCGCCGCAAGCGCACTGCTTATACGTTTCGGCAATGACCTTCTCATGTGGCTGAGGATTACGAGTCATCGATACGCGAATCGGGCGGGGTTGTATGTTCGGGCAATGACGCGCTGAAGGCTTCCCCGGAATTTCTGCGGAGGATACGAATAAAGCCGGGCGGGATAAATTTCCGTCTCTTTGCCCTGTCAGATGAGTACGACAAAAATATGCAGTACGCCCGGAATATGTCCGCGTCCCTAGAGAAAATCGGCGTACTTCCTGAGCAGACCGGGCTTATTCTCTTGGGTACTGACGAATGGAAAGGCATGTTTTTTCAGGCGGAAGGGAATCAGTACGGCTACGGGAGCGTTATTTCTTTCGATGAGTACGAGATGAGCGCACGCCTCCTGATGAACAAATACCCTCTCTGCAATGCCATAAATTTTGACGCTGACGGCCGGGCGGCTGAGGATACAGATGTCCTTATAGTCGGTTTCGGGCGAATGGGTCATGAAGTCCTGCGGCAGGTCATCGCTAATGGACAGTTTGAAGGCAGCAGCTTCCACGCAACTGTTTACGATCCCAATTTTGAACACCGTTCGGGCTTCCTGAAGTCCCAGTATCCGAACATGTTCGTGAAGTACAATATAGATTTCGAGCCGCAGAACGCGAGAGGCAGCAAAATTTTCCGCTTCATGGAAGATCACGCCGCGAGCCTGAAATACATAGCGGTGTGCATTGAGGATCGCTACACAGCAAGGGACATAGCCGTTCATATGGTTGACCGACTTCGCAAAATAGGCCGCCCTGTCAATGTTTACACCTGCGACTCGAAAAGCGTGCGCTGTTATTCACAGAACGCGGAAGAGTGCGCTATACACTGGATATATGACTCGGATCTGCTTTATTCGGGAGAGCTTGACGGGTACGCCAGAGAGCTTAATCACGCCTACGCCGGGGGCAGCAGTGCCAATGAAGACTGGAAGAAGTGCGGTTACTTTGACAGGATGAGCAGCCGCGCCAGTGTCGACTATCTCATACCCCTTATACGGAAAATCACGCCGGACTCAGCTTCAGCGGAATTAACCCCGGAACAGCGGGAAAATTTAGCGCGTAGCGAGCATCTCAGGTGGTGCGCGTTCACTACACGTTCGGCTATGATGTTATGGACAAGGAAGAATTTGCGCGGCGTGTGAAAGAACGCCAGAGAGAAATAACAGAGCGCGGAAAATCATCCATAAGGCCGACAAAGAACACAGAGTCAATGACTCACGCCTGCCTCGTAGACTGGGACGAGCTTGACGAAATTTCGCGGATAGAGAACTCTGTAACAAACGGCACTAAGGACTACAAAGACTCCGACAGGGGCAATGTCGATATGGTAATGAAGATTCTGTGCGCTGAATCGGAGAAAGCCGGAGAAATTTCAGGGGGTCTGCTATGGAAAGCAAAGGCTTCAAATACTATGCGTTCATAAGCTACAGCCACAAGGATAAAAAGATTGCCAGGAAGCTACAGAAGTACCTAGAACATTATCACCTTCCGTAAAAACTTCTGGCATCTCGCCCTGATCTGTCCAAAAAAACTCAGCCCTATATTCAGGGGTGAGTCTGAGCGCAGGAAAATGGATTACACGTACAAATTCACGACACTGCGCGGGAAGGGCATAAAGTTTTCTGGAAGATATACACTCCCCGAAAGCAGGCTGTTGACTTCTACGCGGGCGGGGACGGGGATATATCCTACGCGCTTCCGTATGACATCAACGCGGCGTATGACTCCGATGGCAACAAAACAAAAGAGGAATGGGCAAAATAATTTTTTCGGCAAGCCCCCCGCCGACATTCACGGAATATATTGCGGTTCATGAAAATCACAGTCAGCCCGCAAAAAAAGACCCGCCCTCATCAGGCGAGCCTTCCCGGAAATTTATCCCTAATTCTTGTGGCTGACTGCCTCGTCTCTTGCTTCAGGCTTCAGAATCCACTGCCCCCAGTCAAAATGAATCAGTCCGCTCACAATATACAGCGCGAAAAGGAACAGCGGCGCACCCTTCTTCAGGAACACGAACGACAGCACCATCATCGAGAACAGCGCAAGGCATTTCACACCGTCAGCAGTCTTCTTAGTCAGCTTCTTCATGTTCGCGTAGGGTATGCTCGAAATCATAAGGAATCCCGTAAATGCCATCACCCCGGCCATGACCCACGCAGGAAGATTCACACCCGCTATCACGAATGACGACACAAACAGCCCCCCCGCAGGACACGGAAGCCCCTGAAACGGCCCGGGTACATGCACAACGTTGAACCGCGCAAGCCTCAGTGCCACGCAAAGCGCAAAGAAACACGCCACCACAACGCCCGCAATATTCAGACTCCGCGCCGAGACCTGATACAGCAATATTGCCGGAGCAACTCCGAAACTCACGAGATCCGCAAGGCTGTCGAACTCCATCCCGAACTGTGAGCCGCCGCCAAGCATACGCGCAACTTTCCCGTCAAAACCGTCAAATATCACCGCGAAAAACACAAGCCACGCCGCAGGAATATACCGCCCGTGAAGAGTCATTATCAGCGAGAAGAGTCCGCAGAGAAGATTCCCGCTTGTTACCATATTCGGAAGTATGTGCCTGAACTCCATAGGCTTCTTCCCTTTCCTGCCCATTATCCGCCGTATTCTCAGAAAATCCTTCAACCTTTTATCACTCCTATCAAACTTTCTCCGGCCTTAACATTCTCGCCGGGCTTCACACGTATCACTGTATCACCGGGCATGTACAAGTCAACCCTAGAGCCTAGCTTTATCATTCCATAACGCTGGCCTGCCTCTAATACATCGCCCCGCTTCAGCCTGCATACTATCCTTCTTGCGACAAGCCCCGCAATCTGTACCATCATCACAGGGCCGAAAGGTGTTGACAATCCGACAAAATTACGCTCGTTAATCTCAGAGGCTTTCGGGGAAAACGCCGCAATCTTTTTCCCGGGGACATATTCGAGGTAGTCTACTCTCCCTGTGCAGGGGGCGCGGTTGACGTGGACACTAAATATATTCATGAAGATGCCGACTTTCACGCAGTGCCCGGTGAATTTGTGATCGCATTCGGAGATTTCGACTATTTTCCCGTCAGCAGGTGAGAAAAATTTTCCGTCCTCATAGCTTGCTGACCTCTCCGGGTCTCGGAAGAACCACACGACAAGAGCCAGTATCACGCACATCACAGCGCAGGGAATCCACGACAAAAACGCAAACGCCCCCGCGCAAAGTGCCAGGAATATTATTGAGGGGATTCCGTCCCTAGCTATTCTCATCTTCTGACTCTTCCTCGAACGGGATTCCCGCTGTAAGCTCGTCGTTGTCTTCTTCCGTCCGCATTACGCTGAAATCCGCAACCGAGTCGCCCTCGTCAAGCCTGAGAATTATATTGCCGACTGAGTGCCGCTTCATTACCGTGATTCCTTCAACGGGCATACGAATCATACGGCCTTTTGATGAGATTGATATTATCTCGTCAGAGTCCTTCACCGCAACGCTTCCCGATAATTTCCCGGTCTTCTCTGTAAGCTCCATGAGGCAAATACCGCCCGTACCCCTGTGATGAGGCATGAATGACGAAAATTCTACGCGCTTTCCGATTCCGAGCTGGCTGATGACAAGAATTGTCCGGCGTTCGTCAGCAACATCACAGCTTAGTACGCGGTCATTCTTCTTGAGACGGATTGCGATTGCCCCGCGTGCCGTCCTGCTGAGGGGGCGAAATTCTGTCTCAGGCACTCTCAGCGCGAGTCCGTCCCGCGTTACGATGACCATATCATTTTTGCCCGTTGTGAGTCTTACTTGGGCTATCTCGTCGCCTGCGTCAATCTTCATGATACGTTTTGCGCGTTTCGTCTGTAGAAGCTCGCTGAAGGTTACGCGCTTGGCGATCCCCTTGCGTGTGATGAAGAATGCGTACTTGAAATTTCCGCCGCCGTCCCCGGCAATGTTCACGATTCTTTCGCCGTCATATAGAGGAAGATAACGCCCGATAGGCTTTCCCTTTCCCGATTTCGTTTCGGGAACCTCGAATCCTTTGAGGGACATTACCCGGCCCGTGTTCGTGAAGAAATATATATCCCGGTGAGTGTTCGTTACGCTCAACATTTCTATGCTGTCGTCCGCGTGAATGTTCGCGCCCCTCTTGCCCTTTCCGCCGGCGGCCTGAAGACGGTAATATTCAAGCGGCTGACGTTTGATTAGTCCGTCTTTCGAGAGGGTAATTATTATGTTCTCCTCCGGGATTAAATCAGCGTCAACAACTTCCTGAACCTCGTCAACAATCGCCGTCCTTCTCTCATCGCCGAAACGCCCGGCAAGGTCTACAAGCTCCGCCCTGATTACGCCGTCAAGCACTTTCCTGTCAGCAATAATTTCATTGAAGCCGGAAATGTCCGCCAAGAGTTTCGACTGTTCTTCGTCAAGTTTCCCGCGCTCAAGCCCGGTTAGACGCTGTAATCTCATCTCAAGTATCGCCTGCGCTTGTGCCTCTGTGAATCCTAAGACGGACTGCAGGCTTTCTTTTGCCTCGTTCGCGCTGTTTGTTGAGCGGATTGTGCGTATTACCTGCTCTATGTGGGTCAGTGCTTTCTTGAGTCCTTCTATTATATGTTCACGCGCCTTTGCGTTTTTGAGGCGGTATTCTGTCCTGCGTCTGACTACTTCCCGGCGGTAGTTGAGGAAGATAGAAAGCAATCGCTTTATGCTGAGGATTTCGGGGTGTTTGTCGACTAATGCAAGGTTAATCACGCCGAATGTTGACTGAAGTGAGGTGTGCCTGTAGAGCTGTCTCATGATGAGATCCGGATCAGCGTCCCGCGAAAGCTCAATCACTATTCGGAGTCCGTCTCTGTCTGACTCGTCGTGCATTTCGGAGACTCCTTCTATTTCGCGCTCCTGTACGGCCTGCACCATAGCTTCAAGCATCATAGTTTTGTTGACGCTGTACGGAATCTCCGTGATAACAATGCTCTGCTTACCGCGCTTTGACTCCTCAACGTGCATTTTCCCGCGTACTGTGATTTTCCCGCGCCCTGTCGTGTAAGCCTCAAGTATTCCCGAACGCCCTAAAATTTCTCCGCCTGTGGGAAAATCCGGGCCGGGCATGAGCCGCAGAATGTCGGAAATGTCAGCGTCCTCCGGCTCGATTCCGTTGTCGATGAGCCAGCAGAAGACATCAGCAACTTCCTTCAGGTTATGCGGTGGCATGTTTGTGGCCATTCCTACGGCGATTCCTGTTGAGCCGTTGACTAAAAGATTCGGGAGGATTGACGGAAGAGTCTGCGGTTCTTTGAGGGACTCGTCAAAATTTTTGCCCCATTCTACGGTGTCCTCATCGAGATTTGCGAGCATTAGTTCACCCGGCCAGCTCAGGCGGGCCTCAGTGTAGCGCATGGCCGCGGGGCTGTCTCCGTCAACAGAGCCGAAATTCCCCTGCCCGTCTACGAGAGTGTAGCGGAGATTCCAGTCCTGCGCGAGCCGCACCATCGTGTCATAAATCGCCGAGTCTCCGTGAGGGTGATACTTACCCATTGTTTCACCGACAATGCGGGCGGATTTCTTGTAGGCTGTGTTGTGCCTGAGACCTAATTCCGACATGGCATAAAGGACTCTCCGCTGTACGGGCTTGAGGCCGTCCCTCGCGTCAGGCAATGCACGCCCTACAATAACGCTCATTGCGTAGTTGAGGTAGCTTGTTTTTATTTCGCCGACAAGGGGGAGGGTTAATATTTTCTCCTCCTGCTGTTTGCTTTCTTCATTCATGGGATTGTTCGCTGTGATTTCGTCAGGCATAAAAAGTTCTGAGCCTCCTGTCAAAATTGTGTGATAAAAACAAATAATTTTAGCATGATTTGTTGATATAGGAACAGAAAACAGGCAGAGTTGAATTTTCCGTGCGGTTTGAAAAAATATTTTCACTAAATTATAATCATCATAAAAGAGATTTCATACAGGAGGTTAATGTAGTGAGAGGACTTTATTTATTTTCTCTACGCAAAATTCTCTACGCAATATCGTTAGCCGCGCTTCTCCTTTTCCCGCCTCTCATTAAATCCCCGGCGTTCGCTGACTCCGTTACGATTAAGGGCAAACGTCTCGCGGAAATCAGCGACATCGTAAGTACAGCTACAGGCTCAGATTTCCCGGAGATTCAGAAACATTCCCTTATGCTGTTTGAGCGTAAAACAGAAGGAGACGAAGTAGTGTATCAGCCCCGCGTGTTCACCGTTAGCCGGGACGGCTCTTTGAGGAAAGAATACGCGCTTGACGTTCAGCACCATGACGCTATCCACAAGAGCGCAAAGACTCTGACTTCCCGCGAAGATGTCGTCCAGAAAATGGACGTGGCAATTTCCCCGCAACGCTTCGGAATGAGGCGCAATGTCATCTACACAACCGCAGGGCTTTCATTCAGCAATTCATATTACAGCATGACAGGCTTCCAGACAGTACACAGCAGCGGAACAGAAAACAACGCAAGCATGACAACTCCCAAAGAGAAAGACCCACAATGGTACTGGGGAAGCTGCAACATGTTGGGAAACGCGGCCATTACGCTAAAGGGCATGGAAGACAAAGACGTTTTCATTCTTGTTCGCGGCAAACCGTTGGGCACTGTGAGGGATCTCAACTTTGACTATTTGGTAGTCGACAGAAACGAATCGGGAGATCTCAGCAGTCATCTCACCGACACTACTATCACCGGCGGAGACAAATATTTCAAAGATAAGTACGCCAACTTCAGCGGCACAATCCGGGGACTCTCTATTACCGCAGGGGACTTTGACGGCGATGGCTACAAGAATGAAGTTCTCATGACATTTACTTGCCAAACGGGCATTTACGCTTATATTGAAAAAGTATTAACAGGAGACAGAGACGTTATATATGGGGCTGAAATGATGCCGATGACGGTAATTAAAGGCGATACCTCTATTTGGGGGGTTGATCTTTCGCCGCAGTTCTCAGGTATTGCCCTTGCCGGGGATTTTGACGGAGACGGAGTACAGGAAGCGGCAGTTGTATCCAAAGCCAGAGACCTCACCACCGGGGTCATAAGAGTCAACGTCTTCAAGTACAACTCCGGCGCATGGAAAAGAGACTGGCTTGATACCATTGTCTCCCAAAACTGCACTCTCAAAGCTACTAGGGCTGACCTTAACGGAGACGGGCAGGACGAGATTGTTATGCTTGTTTTAGACGGAATTACTGCCCCTCGTCTTGAGTTCTGGGGCTTCTGAAAAGGGTCAATAAAACCTGTCCGCAACGCGCATTGCAACAAGACTCTCGGATTTGTAGTCAAGGAAGATGAGTACAACTTGTCTTACAAGACAGAGGAAGATTTCTCACTGACCGCCGGGCCTCTTCTCGGCACTCGCGGACATGCAAAGCTCGCGGAGGACATAGCGATAAGTCATGTTAATTCTGAGGGAAGCGCGGTATATGTAGTGCCTACAATCCTTAAACCTAACAGAAATTTTACGGATTTCGGCGATGAAAAGAAGATTTACGAATATAGAGGCACAGACTCAGCCAGGAGAGGCGGACTCATTACGGGGGACTTCGCGAACGAGACTCTAATGCTCGGCAAGCCCTCACACACTCTGGACGACCATGATGTGAGCTATATTACTTTGCTTCAGGCTCTCCCGTACCATGTCGACAACGTTGACATAGACGGAAATCTCACATCTTACCCGATGAACTACACGTTCAGCGGATTCGGAGATATGGCTGACGGCATAGCGGGAAAAATGCGTGTTCAGTACGTAAGAACAACCGAAAGTAGCGGGAGCGGCTCCGCTAATTTCGGACTGGCTTCAACGACTGAAAATATTTCGGTTTTGGACAAGGCCGGGCCGTATGTGCTTGGCTACCTGAAATTCCACACGGTACAGGCGAACATAGCGGGCAATTTCGAACCCAAAGCGAAGCCCGTGGCGGGTGCTCTGAACACGGTGATGGATTTAGTAACCGACAAGATAGACAAGACTACGACAGAAGCAACCAATTCCACGGAGACATTAACCATTAAAGACGGCATTGACGCGAGGCAGTTCGACAGGCTCATAACGTACAGGTCAGCCCAGCACATATGGCGTTACAGTATTCTGAATAACCCTCTGCCGTCATGGTATATACTCGGCCCGAAAGCGGATTACGTCAGCGGGGACTTCAGCAGTAGAGACGTTGTGAGCAAGAGGCGTTACATTACGTTCTCAATGTATGACAATCCTGTCCCCGGTTCAACAACTTCTGACACGAACGGCAGTTATCAGGCGCGTCATGAGGAGGGAAATTTCTTCTCGTATCCTTCGCTGATTGAGGACATTGAAGGCTATGCGCCCGGCGGAGCTCTTGTAAGCCAGCCTTACAGCGCGATGTGGACGAAATCCGACACGAGCAAGTCAATATCATTCGAGCAGACGAAAATAGAATCGCAGAAGTATGAAGAGACTGTACATAAGAGCGAGCTGTCAAATGTCATATCGGCTGTAGCGTCATTTTTCGGGGCTGACGATCCTACGGGGGTTCCTCCGTACACGTCGCACTCTGAGACGTTCGTCAAGAAATATTCAAAGAATGAAGCGATAAACATTGAGGTTTACGGAAGGACGACACTCCCCGGCGAGAATGCGGCGCATACATTGATGGCGATGCCCTATGTTGCGCGTGAAAATACAATGAAGGTCGGAACAGCGGTTCAGCTATACAACTACGGCTATCAGGACAGCCCGGCACTATGGCGCACTGGAAGCCGTTACGGCAGGTATGCGGATCCCGCGCTGGTTCTGCCGTTCAAGTATGTGATGATGGGCGCGGCATTTCATGCGGCAGATCAGATTACAGCGTCAAAGGTGCGGGGGCTGAGATTCTATGTTCCTGCGCTGAAACTTGACTCGGGCAACAGCATACTAGGCGGGCTTACGTACAAGATAAGCGTCCCGATATACAACGCAAGTTTCAGGGACACGGGAGAATTTGAGGTGAAACTGTCATACACGGATTCGATTGACCTCTCTGCGCCTCACACGAGCGGCGAACTTCACCACATCGATACGGTGAAGATGTCGTTAAACGGCTGGCAGAACGGGAGCAGGCTCAATAAGGGCTGGGCGGAATTTACGTGGAATGTACCTGACAAGCTCGATGACGGCACATATTACTTCTACATTGAGATTGACCCATCGCACAGTTTGACGGAAGTCCACGAGTCGAGGCTTGATGCTAACGACACATTAGTTGACATTGGCGGAAACAATGAGGGTTACTTCAGGTTCAATTACACTGCGCCAAGCACGATTGTGAACAAGCATAATGCCAAGGTGAGCGGCGCGTTCAAAGCGGCAGCTCATTCTGGCAACGGGACAATATTCCGCACGGCATACAGGCGCGGGGATTCTGAGGGAAGAGTCAGCCCGGCCTCGACTGTTTACGATACTACGGGAACGGTAAGCGTGAATGCGAAACTTGACGGCGAAGAGAAAATAGAGGTTCCCTACCTCCTTCCGATGTTAGGGGAAATGCCTGCTGTGAACTCGCGGGACGCTATCCCGGTTGAGTGCGAGATTACGTACAACGGAAATGAATACTACCCGGAGGCGTATTTCTACGGAGTCCGCTACAAGCCGGGGACATTGGACTCGGTGTACGGTAATTCGATTGTTTCGGACGATGCTGTGAGCGAGTATTTCATGGTCGAAAGTCTTCCGCTTGTGCCTGGAAAGACAGTGAAATTCACGATGAGCCTTCACCCGGACGATGTAGACTGGGAGAACGGATCAGGATTTGAGCTTGTTGTGCCTGAGCTTACAACGGCGAAAGTCGTACAGTCGGATGGCGTTGGCTCTACAAGCGGAGGATGTGAGTCAGGCTTTACGGCGTTAGGCTTGGGACTCCTTCTCGCAATTCTCAGAAAGAAATCACAATAGCAGGCACGAAAAATTTTCCCCTCGGATTCAAGGCCGGGGGGATTTTTTTGTCAGCAAGAAAAGCAAAAAGATTTTCCGCCTAAATTGAAAAAATATTTTCTCGGATTTATAATTTCCGCGCAAAATTTTCAAAGGAGGTTAATGCAGTGAGAAGACTTTTTTTATTTTCTCTACGCAAAATTCTCTGCACAGTATCATTAACCGCGCTTCTTCTTTTCCCGTCATTAATTGAGACTCTGCC
Source organism: Synergistaceae bacterium (assembly GCA_017540085.1). Lineage (NCBI taxonomy): Bacteria > Thermotogati > Synergistota > Synergistia > Synergistales > Synergistaceae > Synergistaceae bacterium. The sequence goes on from JAFYBQ010000029.1 coordinate 71,410, forward strand.
CTTCGCTGAAGCCGTAACCATCAAGGGCAAGAGGCTCGCGGAAATCAGCGACATCGTGAAGACAGTTACGGACTCAGATTTCCCGGAGATTCCGAAACACTCCCTTATGCTTTTTGAGCGTACCAGAACCGACTCAAGCACATTGACTTACCAGTCCCACGTGTTCACAATCAGCTCTGACGGCTCACTGCTGAATGAAAACGCCACACTCGACAACTACGACAGCGAATATTTGCCCGTGGCTTCCTCGACAGGTGTCATTGAGAGAATGGACGTATCTGTGTCCCCGAAACGCTTCGGAAACAGGCTCAATGTCGTGTTCGCAACCGCCGGAATCACAACCGACTACAACAGCCGCTACGGTCTTCAGACAGTTGAGAGCAGCGGCTCAGGAAGCAGCGCGCAGATAAGCCAAATCATGAGCGATTACGATATGACAGACGACAACCGCAACGCCTGGGGCAATGCGTGCCTTTCTGTTGAGGGCATGGAGGACAAGGACGTTTTTGTTATCGCCCACAGCAGCAAAATGGATACGAGCGGAAATCTTTACCTCAAGTTCGTAACGGTCAACAGAAATGAATCGGGCGACAACGGCTATATTAACGACTTGAACGTTGACGGAGGAGACTCGCAGGGCTGGAAAGCATTTGATTACAGCAACGGCATTCGCGGAGTTGACGTAGCGGCGGGCGACATTGACGGCGACGGCCACAGGAACGAAATCGCCCTAACTTTCAATGCTAACGGCTCTGTTGAGCTGTATATCTTCCAAGTAAAGAAAAGCGGGGACTCTGTAAGTGTAAGCCGGATTCACCGCGAGCTTATTCATGACGGTTATTCAGGTGGCAATGAAGGCTATAAGCAGGCGTGTCCGAATGTCGTTGTCGGAGATTTTGACGGAGACGGAGTTGATGAGGCTGCATTTGTCGGCAGGGTTTACCCGTGGAACGGCTACGAGGAGTGTAACAGCATGAGAGTCGGCATTCTTGATTACAACGGCGGCAGCTGGAGATACGAATCCGACAGCTTTGACACTAGCAGCATTTACGAAGCTCCGTGCAGGGCGACAAGGTGCGATTTTGACGGGGACGGAAAAGACGAGATAGCGATACTCTTCTTCCAAATGCCATTAAACGAGGAACTCGCTAGGACGTTGGGCATTGCTCAAGGCAATTTTAGCACCACATTATATCCGCGACTCGAACGCTGGTATTGCAATCAGGGTTCAATAACGCCTCACCGCGACTATGACCGCAGGAAGGGCGGCTCAAACTTAGTTGATGACACAAGCTTTCTGGGTGGCCTAAAAAGCGTACAGAATGACACAAGCGTACTGGGATATACCGTTGAGGACACCGATGACTACTACAAGATGGTTGAGGAGTTCTCGATAACCGCCGGGCCTCTCACAGGCAGAAAGGGAAAAGTCAAGCTCGTTGAGGATGTAGTAATAAGCTATGTCAACTCCAACAGGAGCAGCGTTTACGTCATTCCGACACAGCTTGACTCAAACGAGGAATTTGCCGGCTTCGGCGACACTCAGACCGTCTTCAACGTTGAGGACTCCAGCGAGGGCAGGAGGGGCGGACTCATTACGTCTGACTTTGCGAACGAGACTCTAATGCTTGACAAGCCGACTCACGTTCAGGATGAGCATGACGAGAGCTATGTTGCACTGCTTGAGGCACTCCCCTACCATGTCGATAACGTAGGCACAGACGGCAAACTCGCGGATGCCCCGATAAATTACACGTTCAGCGGGTTCGGCGACATGGCGGACGGCATAAAGGGAGATATGAGCGTGCGCTACATTACGCGGAAATCCGAAAGCGAGCAGAAGGATGTATCATTCGGACTCGCGTCAACAACTGAAACTGTTTCAATGCTCGGCAAGGCAGGGCCGTATGTTTCGGGCTACCTGAAATTCCGGGCGACTGAGGCCAACATAGCCGGGAACTTTGACCCAAGAATAAAAGCCGCGGCGGGAGCTTACGAGTCCATCATGAATTTTGTTACGGACAAGATAGACACGACAACAACGAACTCACAGAGCTACGCAAATTCCGCGACTGTAAGCACGACAATGGAGGCCAAACAGTATGACGGCTTTATCACCTACACTGCGCCACAGCACATATGGCGGTACAGGATACTTAATGACCCTCTGCCGTCATGGTACGTACTCGGCCCGAAAGCTGATTACGTCAGCGGGGACTATAGCGGGGTAGAAAGCCAGTCTCACCACCTGACATTCTCAATGTACGATGACGCGACCCCGGCAACGACATACTCAAATCAGCATTACGCATACCAAGCCCGGCACGAGGAGGGAAATTTCTTCTCGTACCCCTCAACAGTTGAAGACATCGAGGGCTATTCATCCGGCGGTGCTCTTGTCAGCACACCTTACAGGGCGCAATGGGCGAAAAATGAGGTCGGCATGACGATATCATTCGACCAGTCGCAGATAGACTCGCAGAAATATGACGAGACCATACAGAAGAGCCAGCTCACCAAAACGGTGTCTGCAATCGCGTCATTCTTCGGGGCGAAAGATCCGAGTCCGTTACCGCCGTACACGTCGCACTCTGAGTCGTTCGTCAAGAAATATTCCAGCCAGGAAGGGATCGAAATAAAGGTTTACGGAAGGACGACGCTTCACGGAGAGGATGCCGCGCACAGGATTATAGCTATGCCGTTCACGGCGCGTGAAGGGGCTATGACGGTCGGGACTGCGGTAGAGCTTCTCGAAGTCGGCGAACCCTACGGCCCTGCTCTGTGGTGGACGAACGGCCTTTACGGCCAGCACGCTGACCCCTCGCTTGTACTGCCCCGCAAGTGGGTCATGAACGGCGCGGCACTTCACGCCAACATTCAGCAGTACGCCTCAATGGGACGCGGTATAAGGTACTATGTTCCATCGCTGAAGCTGGACTCGGACAACAGCATTCTCGGCGGGCTTGAGTATGAGATAAGTATACCGATATACAACGCCAGTTTCGTGGACACGGGAGAGTTTGACGTGAGTCTCTCATATGTTATCAGAGAGTCATTTGACATTTCAGCTCCGCGCAGCACAATGGGCAACCTCAATCACATACAGACAGTAACAATGTCATTGGAGGGCTGGCAGAACGGCAGCACGCTCAATAAGGGCTGGGCAAAATTCACATGGGATGTCCCCGCGAATCTTGAGGACGGGCAATATTACTTCTATGTTCAGATTGACCCGGAACACAAGCTGAATGAGGTACACGAGTCGAGGGTCAGTGATGACGGCCAAATTGCGGACGTTGGCGGAAACAACGAGGCATATTACGTATTCAACTATTCTTCGCCCAGCGCACTTGAGGCCAAGCAGGAGAGGCAGGCGAGCGCGTCATTCAGGGCGGCGGCTCACACGGGCAACGGCACAATCCTGCGCACGGCGTACAGGAGCGGAGACGAGGAAAACGGAGTCAATTCGGCAATGAGCGTTTACGACACAACGGGAACGGTGAGCTTGAAGGCAAAAGTTGAAAGCTACGATGACGCAATAGATATTCTGTACCTTCTCAGCTTCATTGAGGACATAGTAGGGACAGGCTCGCGGGATTCATTCCCTGTTGAGTGCGAGCTGGAATACACCGGGGACGAGTATTACCCGGAGGCGTATTTCTACGGCGTGAACTACAAGCCCGGAGCATTGGAGGCAGTGAACAATGATTACTCGAAAGTGTCGGACGACGCTATTAGCGGGTACTTCATGGTCGACAAACTTATGCTAGTGCCGGGAAAGACGGTGAAATTCATACTTGAGCTTCACCCCGGTCAAGTAGACTGGATAAACGGCTCAGGGTTTGAGCTTGTTGTCCCTGAGCTTACGGCGGCAAAAATCGTGGACTCGGATGATGTTGACGGCGGGTCATCAGGCGGAACAGACTCCGGGAGTGGGTCAGGGTCAGGCGGAACGGAAGTTATTGGTGTTGGCTCTACGAGCGGAGGATGTGAGTCAGGCATCGGAATTTTTGCGGCGTTGATTCTTGCGGGGGCGTTCATTTCCGGGAAGGCAGAGCGCGGACAGCAATCCCAAAAATAAACAGCAAGTGTAAAAACGATAAGGGGAGAATTAAAACGCTCCTCTTATTTTTTTATGTTAAAATTCCCACATCCATTTATTTACTCACTATAAGAAAAATTATCACAGACATCAGAAACTTCACGGCGTTAAGGGCATAATTATAGCCTGAGTCCTGAGTCCTGAGTCC